>NZ_JAALDN010000385.1 GCF_014144855.1 Dietzia maris
GTCGTCGACGAACCGTCCGAGAATGGCCGAGGGCTGGCGGTACCCGCCGTCGCTGTCCGCGATGAGTAGTCGCACGTGGTGGCCTCCCGCCCGTCTCACGGCCCGGCCGTAAGATTGATGTGACAACCTCATTGTCGTACGAACGGCTGACAAACAGCACCCACGGAAGATAAATGTTTCGTATCAATACGCGCGTACTGCTGGGGGCGGCGCGTCAGGTGCCGCAGTAGGTGACGTGTGGCGCGGCCTCGGGAGGGGCGGGACGTTCATAGCGCTCGTAACCGGCGCGCCGGGTGTAGGGGTCGGTGACGACGACGAGGAGTTCGGACAGCGGCCCCAGGTCCCCTGCCGTCGCCGCGTCGAGGGCCTCCTCGACGAGATGGTTGCGCGGGATGTAGATCGGGTTGACCCGGTCCATCGATCCCCGGTCGGGTCGACGGGCCCGCCATATCGCCACCCAGCCCTCCGCGAGCGACCCGACCAGCTCGCGCACCGGCTCGTCGTCCCCGTCCGCGGCCGCCCCGAGCGCGCGGAAGAAGCCGGTGTAGTCGGCCCGCGTCGCGCTGAGCAGCCGGGACAGCTCGTCGATGAGGTCGGTCGCCTCGGTGTCCCCGACCTCGTCCGGCAGGCCGATCTTGGCGCGCATCCCGGCCGTCCACGCCCGCTGGTAGTGCTCCGGGAACGTGCCCAGCACCTCGGTGAGGAGCCGGACCGCCTCGTCCTGGTCCGGGTCGACCAACGGGACGAGGGTCTCGGCGAACCGGGCGAGGTTCCACTGCAGAACCGGCGGCTGGTTGGCGTAGGCGTAGCGGCCGCCGGTGTCGATGGAGCTGAAGACCGTGGCCGGGTCGAACTCATCCATGAAGGCGCACGGCCCGTAGTCGATGGTCTCGCCCGAGATGGTGGTGTTGTCCGTGTTCATGACGCCGTGGATGAACCCCAGGAGCATCCAGCGGGCCACGAGCTCGGCCTGGCCGCGGAGCACGGAGGCGAACAGCTCCAGGTACGGGTTCTCCGCGTCGGCGGCGTGCGGGTGATGCCGGGCGATGGCATGGTCGGCCAGTCGACGCAGCAGCTCGTCGTCGTCGACCGATCGCGCGAACTGGAACGTCCCCACCCTCAGGTGGCTCGCGGCGACGCGGGCCAGCACCGCGCCCGGCAGCGGCGACTCGCGGTACACGGTGTTCCCGGTGGCCACCACGGCGAGCGAGCGGGTGGTGGGGACGCCGAGCGCGTGCATCGCCTCGCTGATGACGTACTCGCGGAGCATGGGGCCGACCGCGGCCAGTCCGTCGCCACCGCGGGCGAACGGGGTGCGCCCCGAACCCTTGAGGTGCAGGTCACGGCCATCGGGCAGCTCCCCCATCAGCAGGGCCCGCCCGTCGCCGAGCCGGGGCGAGTACCCGCCGAACTGGTGTCCGGCATAGGCCTGGGCGACCGGCGTGGCCCCGTCCGGCACGTGAGTGCCCGTCAGCACGCGCACGCCCTCCTCGCCACGCAGGTAGTCGGGGTCCAGGCCGAGCTCGTCGACCAGCGCGTCGTTGAGCACGAGCAGCCGCGGCCCGGACGCCTCCGCGGCCTTCCACGGCACGCCCAGTTCCGGGAACTCGCTCGCGTACCGGGTTCCGAGAGTGAGGGGGCGTGCGGTGTCCGTGGTCATGGACCCGACGATACGGACGAGCCGCCGGGCGGGTGGTCACGCGAGTCCCCGGCCGGGCGCCCGCCCCCCTCCTCGGCCGGGCGCCCGGGCGCCGGCGCTGCGGACGGTTCACGGCGCAGCGCTGCGAGTTCCCGTGTCAGCTCGGCCACCTGGGCCCGGGTCGCCGCCTGATTGGCGTCGTCCTGCTCACCGACCCGCTCGACGATCCATGAGGCGAGCGTCGCCGTGACCACACCCAGCAGGGCGATTCCCGCGATCATCAGCCCCACGGCGATCGCCCTGCCCACCGCGGTCACCGGGGAGTAGTCGCCGTACCCCACCGTCGTGACCGTGACCGCCGACCACCACAGTGCCTCCCCGTAGCTGGAGATCGACGCTCCGGGCGCGCCTCGTTCAGCGTCGAGCATCGCGAGCGATGACACCACCAGGAGCACCGCCGTCCACCCCGCCGCGTAGGTGATGACCTGGCCGCGCACCGCGGTGCCCGCCGAACGATGCATCACCCCCAACAACGTCACCAGCCGGAGCAGGCGCAGCGGACGCAACATGGGCAGCACGATCACCGCCACCTCGTACCAGTGCATGAGCAACCACCGTCCCCGCTGCTCCGCCAGCACCAGCCGCACCACGAAGTCCACGGCGAACCACAGCCAGGTCCCCCACATGACGAGCTCGGTGACGAGCAACGCCGTTCCGGCCGGCCTCGCGAGCACCATGGCCGCGTAGGCGAGCAGGAAGGCGAGCGCCGCCGCCATCAGGGGCCACTCGGTCAGCTCTCTCCACCGGGATTCCGTCACCAGTCGATGATGCCCCCGGGCGACCCGGGTGTCCCCGGACTTCCGGGAGCCGCCGGGCACGCCGATCCACCGAAGTCCCCTCGGGCAGCCGGGCGCCCGCGTAGATTCCCTGGCACGTCGGGCACAACCCGGTGCCCGGCGAGGGTTCGGCCGAGGGGGCACCCCCACGAGGCCGTCGACCGGAACCGAGGTTGTGCCATGTCGGCTAATGCTGTGGGATTCGCCCTTCTCATCCTCGGACTGGCGTTGTTGATCGGGAAGATCATCCGCGTCAAGGTCGGGATCGTTCAGTCCCTGTTCCTCCCCAGCTCCATCGTCGGTGGTGCCCTGCTCCTCCTGCTCGGGCCGGAAGTGCTGGGCAGATTCACCGGACCGTGGGGCGAGAACGGGCTCTTCACCGAACCGATGGTGGAGGTGTGGTCCTCTCTCCCGGGCCTGCTCATCAGCGTCATCTTCGCCACGATGTTCCTCGGCCAGGATCTGCCGCGCCCCTCCCGGGCCGTCAAGCTCGTCGGTCCGCAGCTCTCCCTCGGCGTGGCCCTGGGCTCCGGGCAGTACGTCGTCGGACTGTTGCTGGCCGCCCTGATCCTCGTGCCCCTGCTCGGCGCTTCACCCATGACGGGCGCCCTCATCGAGATCGGCTTCGAGGGCGGTCACGGAACCGCGGCCGGCATGCGGGGCGTGTTCGAGGAACTCGGGTTCACGGTGGGGGCCGACCTCGCGGTCGGCATGGCCACGGTGGGCATCGTCGGTGGCATCGTGCTCGGCATCGCTTTGATCAACTGGGGCGCCCGCACCGGCAGGACCGAGCTCATCAGCGGCAGCGCCAAGATGTCCATCAGCGAGCAGAAGGGCCTGTTCCGCGAGGACGAGTACTACTCGGCGGGCAAGATGACCTCCCGCCCGTCGTCGGTGGAGCCGCTGTCCCTCCACGTCGCGCTGGTGACCCTGGCGATCCTCATCGGTCTGGGGATCCTCGAGGGGCTGCGATGGATCGAGCAGGCCACCTACGCGTCGGTCATGCTCGACGAGAACACCCCGCTGGAGATCTTCGCCTACGTACCGCTGTTCCCCATCGCCCTGCTCGGCGGCGTCATCGTCCAGGTGGTCGCGACCAAGGCCGGGGTGGCCCACGTCATCGACCCGCAGATCATGCTGCGGATCCAGGGCTGGGCGCTCGACTTCCTCATCGTCGCGGCGATCGGCACCCTGTCCCTGCAGGCGATCGGCGAGAACATCGGCGCCTTCACGATCCTCGCCGTGGCCGGCATCCTGGTCAACGTCGGCATCTTCCTGTGGTTGGCACCGCGGATCATCGGCCGCTACTGGTTCGAGCGCGGCATCGGAGACTTCGGCCAGTCGATGGGCGTCACCGCCACCGGCCTCATCCTCATGCGCATCGTCGACCCCGATGCCCAGAGCCCCGCGTTCGAGGCGTTCGGCTACAAGCAGCTCGTCTTCGAACCGTTCTTCGGCGGCGGACTCGTCACCGCGATGGCCGTACCGATCATCTTCCTCACCGGCGTCTGGCCGCTGTTCATCACCATGCTGGTCGTCTTCCTCGTCGCCGTCCTGTCCGGACTGCTCTACTTCCGTCCCAGGGAGATGAAGGAGCGGGCCGAGTGGAAGAAGGCCGGTAAACCGGAGGACGAATCCGACACCGCCACCGCGAGCTGACCACGGCGACCGCCCATGCCCACGCCGTCGTCGCCCGCCCCCGCCGCCGGGCCCGTACCTGACCCCGCACCCGATCCGATCGCCGGGCGACGCCTGGTGCTCTCGGGATTCCTCTTCGGGTGCGGGATCGCCGGCTCGGTCATCGACCTGTTCGTCTTCCACCTGCTCCTGCAGTGGCACCACTTCTACGACCTGTCCACCACGACGACGGCGCTGGTCGCCGACGGCCTGTTCCACGGAGCGACCTGGCTGATCACCGTGTGGGGACTGTTCATGTTCGCGGACGTCCGCCAGCAGATCGTCGTCCCGTGGACCCGCTGGGCCGGGGCGGTCCTCACCGGCATCGGGTTCTTCCAACTGGTCGACGGGATCGTGTTCCACAAGCTCCTCGGCATCCACCAGATCCGCTACGGCGTGGACCTGCTCGTCTACGACCTGGTGTGGATCCTCTCCGCGATCATCCTGCTGACGATCGGCCTGGTCATGCTGCGCCGGACCAGGAACGCGCCGCTCACATCCCCCGTGGTTCGGCGGCCCCGGAGCTGATCGACGGTGGGCACCGGACACGCGCACGACGGTCACGACGCCACGCCGGGGGGCGCCGGCGCGATCGGCACCACGCCGGGAGACCACGCGACCTCCGTCGCCGCCGAGTGGTGGATCCTCGAGTCCGTCGGACCGGCCGTCCTCGCCCTGGCCCTGACCGCGTACCTCCTCGGTGTGTACCGGCACCGTGGCCGCGGACCGTGGCCCGGATGGCGCACCACCGTCTGGATCGCCGGACTGACCAGCGTGGGCGTCGGCTGGGCCGGCCCGCTCGCCGAGGCGGCCCGCCACGACTTCACGGCCCACATGGCCACCCACCTGCTCGTGGGCATGATCGGGCCGCTGCTCCTCGTGCTGGCGGCCCCGGTCACCCTGGCCCTGCGGACGCTCCCGACTGCGGGCGCACGCACCGTGTCCGCCGTCCTGCGCTCTCGGCCCGCACGGGTGGTCACCCACCCGGTCGTCGCCGCCGTCCTCAACGGCGGCGGGGTGTGGCTCCTCTACGCGACCGAACTCTTCGAGCTCATGCACCGGTCGATGGCCCTGCACCTGCTGGTCCACGTCCACGTCCTGCTCGCCGGGATCGCGTTCACCGTGGCGATGATCGGCCCGGACCCCAACCCGCACCGCGCCTCCCTGCGCGTCCGCGCGACCGTGCTGGTGGTGTTCATCGCCGCCCACTCGATCCTCGCCAAGTGGCTCTACGCGCACCCGCCCGCCGGCGTGGACCCGGTCGACGCCCGCGCCGGCGCGCAGCTCATGTACTACGGGGGCGACGTCGTGGACCTGGCGATCCTCATCCTGTTGTTCGCCGGGTGGTACCCCGGTTCGCGCCTCCGACCCCGGCTGCTGCCCGGTCACCCGCGCGAACGCCGCGAACGCCGTATCCCTCGCGCCGGGCAGCGCCTAGGATAAGAAAAATCCGATCCGGGAGGTACGCCGTGGCCACGAAGAAGCGTTGGAACGACCTGACCGACACCCAGAAGACGGTCCTGCTCACCCTCATCTCGGTGCAGGTGTCACTCGCCGCGACCGCGTGGGCGGACCTCGCCTCCCGGCCCGCGGCGAAGGTGCAGGGCTCCAAGGGCAAGTGGGCCGCGATCATCGCGATCAACTTCATCGGGCCGATCCTCTACTTCACCCGCGGGCGGCGGTAGTGACCACCCGGTCACGGGCCGGCCTGGCCACCGGTGTCCTCCTCGTCGTCGTCCTCGCTCTGGGCGCGTGCGCGGCCGGACCCAACGTCGACGTCGCCCCCACCGGCGCCGGGTTCCTCCTCGGCCTGTGGCACGGGATCATCCTCCCCGTCACCTTCGTCATCTCCCTGTTCACCGACACCGTGACGATCTACGAGGTGAACAACAACGGCAACTGGTACGACTTCGGCTTCGTCGTGGGACTGGCCCTGTTCTCCGGCCCGGCCCTCGCGGGCGGCCGGGGGCGGCGGGGATGACGCGCGTCCTGGTGACCGGCGGCGTCCGATCCGGCAAGTCCCGGCACGCGGTGCGACTGCTCGGCGGCACCGACACGGTGACGTTCGTCGCGCCGGGCC
>NZ_JAALDN010000386.1 GCF_014144855.1 Dietzia maris
GCGGTCACCGCGGGCCCGCCGGCGACGCGGGTCCTCGTCGTCGTCGGCCCCGAGGGCGGGGTCTCCGACGCCGAACTCGACGCACTGACCGCGGCAGGCGCCCGGCCCGTCGTCCTGGGCCCGGAGGTGCTCCGCACCTCCACCGCCGCCACCGTGGCGCTCGCCGCACTCGGCGTTCTCACACCGAGATGGTCGCCCGCGGGGTCTACACTCGATCCAACCTCACCATGACACGGGAAGTGATCCACGTAAGCACCGCAGGAAACGACAGCGCCACCGGGAACGACAGCGCCACCGGGAACGACCGGGATCCCGCCACGGCCACCGACACCGGTGGCGTCCGACGCGACACCGGCGACTCCTCCGCCCGCACGGCCGTCCAACTGGAACCGGACCTGGCGATGGCGGTGCTCGGCACCGCCGACGCCAACCTCCGCGCACTCGAGGACCTGCTCGACGCGGACCTGCACGTGCGGGGTGGCACCATGACCATCTCGGGCGATCCGCCCCACGTGGACCGTGCCTCCCGGGTCGTGTCCGACCTGCTGCGGCAGGCCCGCAGGGGAGTGGAGATCACCCCCGCCTCGGTGCGGCGCTCGGTGGAGATCCTCGCCGACTCGGGGCCGCTCACGCCCGAGGAGGTGCTCGGCACCGACGTCCTGTCCCGCCGCGGCGGCATGATCCGGCCCAAGACCCTCGGCCAGAAGCGGTATGTCGACGCCATCGACGACCACACGATCGTGTTCGGACTGGGCCCGGCCGGCACCGGCAAGACCTACCTCGCCATGGCCAAGGCCGTCGCCGCGCTCCGCGCCAAGGAGGTCAGCCGCATCATCCTCACCCGGCCCGCGGTCGAGGCCGGTGAACGCCTGGGCTACCTGCCCGGCACCCTGCACGAGAAGATCGACCCGTACCTGCGGCCGCTGTACGACTCGCTGCACGACATGATGGACCCCGAGGCCATCCCGAAGCTCATGTCGGCCGGGGTGATCGAGGTGGCGCCGCTGGCGTACATGCGTGGGCGGACCCTCAACGACTCGTTCATCATCCTCGACGAGGCGCAGAACACCACGCCCGAGCAGATGAAGATGTTCCTGACGAGGCTCGGCTTCGGCTCGAAAATCGTCGTGACCGGGGACATCACGCAGATCGACCTCCCCGGCGGCCAGCGCTCGGGACTGAAGGTCGTCCGCGACATCCTCACCGGGGTCGACGACATCCACTTCTCCGAACTCACCTCCCGCGACGTTATCCGCCACGCGCTGGTCGGGCGGATCGTCGACGCCTACGCCAAGCACGAAGCGCGCCTCGAACGAGGCGAGCGACCCACCATCCACAAGAACAGGGAGCAGCGCCGCCGATGAGCATCGAGGTCGCCAACGAGTCGGGCGTGGAGGTCGACGAGGCAGAACTCATCGACGTGGCCGCGTTCGTGATCGCCCGGATGGACGTCCACCCGGCCGCCGAACTGTCGATCACCCTCGTCGACAAGGACACGATGGCCGATCTCCACGTGACGTGGATGAACCTGCCCGGCCCCACCGACGTCATGAGCTTCCCCATGGACGAGCTCACGCCCGGAGGCCGCCCCGACCTGCCCGAACCCGGACCGGCCATGCTCGGCGACATCGTCCTGTGCCCGGCGTTCGCCGCCGACCAGGCCGCCAGCTCCGGCCATCCCCTCGCGCACGAGCTCGCGCTGCTCACCGTCCACGGGTGCCTGCACCTGCTGGGGTACGACCACGCGGAGCCCGCCGAGGAGCGGGAGATGTTCGGCCTCCAGAACGAACTGCTGGGCGAGTGGTACGACCACCGAGACGAGTCCCCGAGAGTGGACGCCTGAGACGTGGACACCACCATCCTCACGGCCATCGCGGCCGTGGTGCTCATCCCCGTCGCCGGACTGTTCGCCGCCCTCGACGCCGCCCTGAGCACGGTCTCGGTGGCCCGCGTCGAGGAGATGGCCAAGGAGAACCGTCACGGCGCGACGCGGCTGTCGAAGATGCTCGCCACCCGGCCGCGGTACATCAACGTCACCGTCCTGCTCCACATGCTGAGCCTGGTGGCCGCGGCGGTGTTGTTCACCGTCGTGTTCAACGACCTCATCGACTCCACGGGCTGGGCGCTGGCCGTCGCCGTCGTGGTGACCACCGTCGCCGCCTACATCGTGGCCGGGGTCGGACCCCGCACCCTCGGCCGACAACACGCCTACTCTCTCGCCCTGGGCGCCGCGACCCCGCTGACCGTGACCGGGTTCGTCCTGGGCCCCGTCGCCACCCTGCTCGTCGGCCTGGGCAACGCCGTCACCCCCGGCGGCGGTTTCCGCAACGGACCGTTCGCCTCCGAGATCGAGCTGCTCGAGATCGTCGACATGGCCCGCGAGCGCGGGGTCGTGGCCGACGACGAGTCCCGCATGATCCAGTCGGTGTTCGAACTCGGCGACACCACCGCGCGCGAGGTGATGACCCCGCGCACCGAGATGGTGTGGATCGAGTCGGACAAGACGGTCGGTCAGGCCGCGCGACTCACCGTGAAGTCCGGGTACTCGCGTATCCCGGTGGTCGACGGGGACAACTCCGACGACGTGGTGGGCGTCGTCTACCTGCGCGACATCGTCGCCCGGCTCGACGACCCGGACGGGCGCGCCGCCCCGGTGGCCGACGTGATGCGCCCCGCGGTGTTCGTGCCCGACGCCAAGCGGATCGACGACCTGCTGAGCGAGATGCAGCGGGACCACAACCACCTGGCGATCCTCGTCGACGAGTACGGCGGGACCGCCGGGCTGGTCTCCATCGAGGACATCCTCGAGGAGATCGTCGGGGAGATCGTCGACGAGTACGACACCACCGAGGTGCCGCCCGTCGAGGACCTCGGCGACGGACGCTACCGCCTGTCCGCCCGGCTCGGGCTGGACGAGGTGGCCGAGCTGTTGGGCGTCGAGTTCGCCGACGAGGTGACCGAGGAGGTCGAGACCCTGGGCGGGCTCCTCGCCCTGGAGCTCGGGCGCGTCCCGCTGCCCGGCGCGCACGTCGTGTCCACCGGGCTCGACCTGCGCGCCGAGGGCGGCCACGACCGGCGCGGACGGGTCAAGGTGGTCACCGTGGTGGCCGAGCGGACCGAGAAGAACGACGACAACGACGACGACCCCCAGCGCGAGGACAACCGATGAGCACTCCCGAGAACTTCCGTAGCGGGTTCGTCAGCTTCGTGGGCCGACCCAACACGGGCAAGTCCACCCTGACCAACGCGCTCGTGGGGGAGAAGATCGCCATCACCTCCTCGCGGCCGCAGACCACACGGCACGCGATCCGCGGGATCGTGCACCGGCCGGACGCCCAGATCATCCTGGTCGACACCCCCGGACTGCACCGCCCCCGCACCCTGCTCGGCGAGCGGCTCAACGCGCTGGTCGAGGACACCTACTCCGATGTCGACCTCATCGGCCTGTGCATCCCCGCCGGGGAGCGCATCGGCCCCGGGGACCGCTGGATCCT
This sequence comes from Dietzia maris, assembly GCF_014144855.1. Classification (GTDB taxonomy): domain Bacteria; phylum Actinomycetota; class Actinomycetes; order Mycobacteriales; family Mycobacteriaceae; genus Dietzia; species Dietzia kunjamensis. Next base: position 3,495 of record NZ_JAALDN010000386.1, read on the forward strand.
CGAGCAGGTCCGCAAGCTGTGCCCCACCACGCCGGTGCTCGGGCTGGTGACCAAGATCGACACCGTCTCCAAGAAGAAGGTCATGGAGCAGCTCGTGGCCGTATCGAAGTTCCTCGGACCGGACTCGGAGGTCGTCCCGGTGTCGGCCGCGTCCGGCGAGCAGGTCGACGTGGTGGCCGACGTCATCGCCACCCTGCTGCCCGAGGGGCCCCAGTTCTACCCCGACGACATCATCACCGAGGAGTCCGACGAGAGCCGCATGGCCGAGCTCATCCGCGAGGCGGCCCTCGAGGGCGTCCGCGACGAGCTGCCCCACTCGATCGCCGTGTCGATCGAGGAGATCCTGCCGCACGAGGGCCGCGACGACATGGTGGACGTCCACGCCACCGTCTACGTGGAACGGCAGAGCCAGAAGTCGATCGTCCTGGGCAAGGGCGGTTCGCGGATGC
>NZ_JAALDN010000387.1 GCF_014144855.1 Dietzia maris
CTCGACCGGGAGCTGCTCCCCTTCACGGGCGCCTCCGTCCTCGAGGGTCTGACGTCGGCGGCGACGCGCGCCGGCCGCGTGCTGGTCCGTCCCACCGCGTCGGACTCCCCCGCCCGGCACGCCGGCGCCCTGCTGGCGGTCCTGAGCGTCTACGCGGTCGGGATCGGCGGATGGGCCCTGGCGACGGGCAGTTCGATTCCCCCGCGCGTCGGCGGGCTCGAGAGCGCGATCGACGTCGTGTTGCTCCTCGTGGTCGCGGTGGGCGTGCTGGGACTGTGCATCACGCGCTCGCGCCTCTCGGCCGCGGTGCTGCTGTCGGCCGTCGGGATCGCCGTGACCATCCAGATCTTCGGCCTCGGCGCGCCCGACGTCGGACTGACCCAGCTGCTGGTCGAGGCGCTCACGATCATCATGTTCGTGCTCGTCCTGAGGCGGTTGCCCCGCGACTTCATCGCCGCCTCCCGCCCGAGGAACACCGCCGCCATCGTGCTGGCCGTCCTCACCGGCATCACGACCACCATCGGGGTCCTGGTCTTCACCGGGCGCCGGGAACGCTCCCCGATCGGCGTGTACCTGCTGGAGAACGGCCCCGAGATCACCGGCGGGAGCAACATCGTCAACACGATCCTCGTGGAGTTCCGCGCTCTCGACACCTTCGGCGAGGTGGCCGTGCTCGGTGTGGCCGGCATCGCGATCCTCGGCGTCCTCGGCTCGGTCCGGGCCACCGCCCAGACCATGGATCCCGAGTCCGTCCGCGAGACCCTGCCCGGTTCCGCGAAGAGCACCGGCACGGCCGCGGAGGCGTTGGAGGACGCCGCTCGCAACACCGTGCCGTTGAAGCTGCTCGCACGGGGCGTGACCCCGGTCCTCGCCGTGGTCTCCGTGATGCTGCTGTGGCGTGGCCACAACGAGCCCGGCGGCGGTTTCATCGCCGCCCTGGTCGCGGCGTGCGCGTTCGCGCTGGTCTACCTGGCCCGCGAGTCGGATCGCCCCGTGAGCCGGCCCTCCACCCCGGTCGCGCTCATCGGCGGGGGGCTGGTGGTCGCCGGACTCACCGGGATCGGCGGCTACGCGCTCGGGCAGTTCCTGCAGCCCGCCCACGGGTACCTCCTGGGCCAGCACCTCTCCAGTGCCCTCATCTTCGACCTCGGGGTCTACGCCGGCGTCCTCGGACTGGTCATGACCGCGTTCAACACGCTCGGCGCGGGCCGCGCCCCCGCAGAGGTCGTCTCCGGCCCCGACGCGCCGGACACCGGCCGCCGCAGGTCGGGCCCGCGGAAGACCCGTGCTGGGGCCGACACCGGCGTAACCGGGGGCACCCCGGGGACTCGTCCCGGAACCGAAGAGGAGGTCGCCCGGTGACCATCGCGATCATGATCGGCGTCCTCACCGCGGGCGGCGTCTACCTGATGATGCAGCGCGGCATGGTCCGTGTCGTGTTCGGTCTCGCGCTCATCAGCCACGCGGTCAACCTCACGTTGCTCAGCGCCGGCGTGGCGGCCTGGCGGGCCGAGCCACTCGCCGACGTCAACGCAGTCGACGTGTCCGCCGACCCGCTCCCCCAGGCGTTCGTCCTCACCGCGATCGTCATCACGCTCGCGGTGACCGTGTTCATGCTCTCGCTCGCCGTGGTGAGCCGCGACGACGACACCCACAACGTCCCGCCCACCGGTGAGGAGTACGCGTCGTGACCGCCCTGCTCCTGCCCCTGCTGGCAGCCATTCCCGTGATGGCCGCCGCCGTCACGGCGATCCTGCCGTCCCGGCAGGCCGGCCGTCTCGTGGCGCTGGCGGTCCCGGCGGCCACCGCGGTCGCCGGGCTCGTGCTCCTCGTACTGCACCGGTCCGAACCGGTGATCGCCGCCTCGGTGGGCGGCTTCGTGCCGGGCGTCGCGATCCCCTTCGTCTCCGACTCGTTCGCCGCGCTCATGCTGGTCACCACCGGTGTGGTGGCGTTGATGTCCCTGGTGTTCTGTGACCAGACCGGGGAGTTCGGCCGGAGCCGCTACTTCGCCCCGCTGGCCCTGCTGCTGCTCGCCGGCGCCAACGGCGCCCTACTCACCGGCGACCTGTTCAACCTCTTCGTCTTCGTCGAGGTCATGCTGCTGCCCTCGTACGCCCTCATCGCCATGACGGGCACGTGGCGCCGCCTCGGCGTGGGCCGGCTGTTCGTCGTGATCAACCTCCTCACCTCCACGCTGCTGCTCGCGGGCGTCGGCTTCGTGTACGGCACCGCCGGAAGCGTCAACCTCGCCGTGCTCGCGGGAGCGGCACAGGAGGACGGCCGGGTCGCCGCCGCCCTGGGTGTGGTGCTCATGGCCCTGTGCATCAAGGCCGGCGCCGTACCCGTCCACGGGTGGCTGCCCCGCGCCTACCCCGGCACCTCCGCCGGGGTCATGGCGCTGTTCTCCGCGCTGCACACCAAGGTGGCTCTCTACGCGGTCATCCGGATCTGGGCGACCGCGTTCGACCTCGATCCGGCATGGGGCCGCGTCCTGTTGGTCGTGGCACTGGTGACCGCGCTGTGGGGTGCCGTCGCCTCGGCGTCCCCCGTCGGCGCCCGCGAGATCCTCGCCTGGCAGATGGTCTCCGGGGTCGGCGTCATCCTCGCCGCGCTGGCGGTCGCGCAGGCCCCCGGCGGCGCGATCGTCTACATGATCCACCACATGGTCACCATCGGGGCGCTCGTGATGCTGATCGGTGCCGCCGAGCACGTCTACCGCAGCGGACAGCTGGGTGGGCTGTCGGGCCTCTGGTATCGCGAACGTCCGCTGGGGGTGCTGCTGGTGCTCGCCATCGCCGCCCTCGTCGGACTGCCGCCCACCTCGGGGCTGATCGGCAAACTCGAGGTCGTGACCGCCGCCCTGGGGACGGGCGGCGCGTGGGGAGTCGCCACCGTCGTCGTCGTCCTGGTCTCCTCCCTCATCGGACTCGTGGCGATGCTCCGGCTGTGGCGCGGCATCATGTGGGGCGGACCCGCGCCCCGTCCCGGCGATGACGACGGTGACAGCGACGAGCGCCAGCGGGAGGTCGACGAGCACGGCGACGACGACGACGACAACGTTCGCCTGTCTCCGCGCGTGCCGGCGCGCCTGCTCGTGCCCGGGGGCGTACTCGCGGCCCTGTCGGTGGCCTTCTTCCTGGGGTACGGGGCGATCGCCCCGGAGGTGGACCGGGCGGTGGCCGGGCTCGTCGACACCGACGCGTACGTCTCGGCCGTGCTCGACGGCCCCGATGCGATGACGGACTCGACGATCGGGGGACGCTCGTGATTCGCCGGGTACTCCGCGCCCCGGTCGTCCTGGGGTGGTTGCTGTGGAACGTCGTGCTGTCGTCGTTGGCCCTGGCCAAGGAGGCCGTCACCCCCGGTCCGATCGGCGCCCCGGTGCTGGTGCGCTACCCCATGCGCTGCCGCACCGACGTGGAGATCACGGCCCTGGCCTGGGCGATCACCGTCACGCCGGGAACACTGGTGACGGTCATCGGTGACGACGAGATGTGGGTCCACGTGGTGCTCGGCGGGCCCCGTCAGGAGATGATCGAGTTGCTCGGTCGGACCGAGGACCGGGTGCTGTCCGTTCTGCGAGGTGATGACCGATGAGCTCGCTGTTGACGGTGCTGCTGGCCGTGTCGACCGTGATCGTCGTCGCGAGCATGGTGGTGGCGGCGGTCCGCGCGGTACGTGGACCGGGCGACGCCAATCGTGCCGTCATGGCCGATCTGAGTTACTTCTGCGCGGTGGCACTGTTCGTGCTGTTCGTGATCCGTCAGGGATCTGCGGTGGCACTGGACGTGGTGATGCTCGGATCGCTCATCGGTGTGCTCTCGACCGTCGCCCTCGCACGGTTGCTCTCCCGAGGACAGCGGTGACGGGGATGGGGGGCTCGATGATCGCGGACCTGGTGATCGGTGTACTGGCGCTGCTCGGGTCGCTGTGCTTCCTGGTGGCCGCGGTGACCATGTCCCGGGCCGGCGACGCGCTGACCCGGATCAACATCCTTTCCGTGGCGACCGGCCTGGGGATGATGCTGTTCATCTTCTCGGCCTACGGGCACGAGCTGAGATCCGGGTTCTCCTGGGCGCAGCTGCTCATGGCGCTGGTGGCCCTGGGAGCGACGGTGGTGGTGACGACGGTCGCCTCCATGACGCTGGCCCGCGCCGCCTACCGGGCGGACGGCAGACTCGACCCGCTGACGGCCTACGACGACATCGCCGAGGAGACCGGGACATGACCGGGCCGGGTGACGCACGCGACGGCCGGGACCAGACCCTGCGTGATCCGGCCGACGCCGCCCGACGGATCGACTCCTTGATCGACAGTGGTGACCTGCGCACGGCCTCCGACATGGTCGAGGAGATGCCGCCCTGGCTGATCGTCGACGTCCTCGAGCGCAGCGGCGCCAAGGACCGGGCCGTGCTGTTCCGGTTGCTGTCCAAGGGCACCGCGCTGGTGGTCTTCGAGGCCCTCGACCCGCCGCTGCAGTCCGAGCTGATCCGCGCGCTGCACACGGACCGCGTCAACCAGATCTTCACCGACCTCGACCCCGACGACCGGGCCGGGCTGATCGACGAACTCCCGGCGCGCGTGGCCACCCGGCTCATGCGGGAACTCGACCACGACGAGCAGGCCCTCACCGCAGCGGTGCTCGACTACCCGATCGGCTCGGTCGGTCGGCGGATGAGCCCGGAGTTCATCTCCACTCACCCCGACGTCACCGCCGGCGAGACCCTCGACCGTGTGCGCCAGCGGATCGACGAGGCCGAGACGATCTACGGCATCCCGGTGACCGACGACCAGCGTCGCCTGGTGGGGATCGTGGGCCTGCGCGCGATCATGCGCGCCGAGCCGGGGACACCGGTCCGCGACCTGATGAACGACGCGATCACCGCGCGGGCACGCGAGTCCGCCGAGACCGCCGCGCGCAGGTCCGCGGAGGAGCGCCTCATCGTGATGCCGGTCGTCGACGACGAGGGCCGGCTGGTCGGGATCCTCACCTTCGACGACGCCCTGCGGGTCCTCGAGGACGCCGAGACCGAGGACACCGCGCGTGCCGGTGGTTCGGAACCGCTGCGCGCGCCCTACCTCGCGACCCCGGTGCGATCGCTGGTGCGGTCGCGTGTGGTCTGGCTGCTGGTCCTCGCCCTCGGTGCCGCGCTCACAGTCCAGGTGCTCGAGGTGTTCGAGGGGACGATCGAGCAGGTGGTGGCGCTGTCGCTGTTCGTGCCGCTCATCATCGGCACCGGCGGCAACACCGGCAACCAGGCGGCCACCACCGTGACCCGCGCGCTCGCACTGGGCGACGTGCGTCCCCGCGACGGGTTGCGCGTATTGGCCCAGGAGGTGCGGACCGGGTTCACGCTGGGGCTGGTCCTGGGCGCTGTCGGGGCGCTGGCGGCGGGCCTGATCTACGGCACCGATCTGGGACTCGTGATCGGGTTGACCCTGCTCGTGTTGTGCACCGTCGCGGCGACCGTGGGCGGTCTGATGCCGCTCCTCGCGCAGGCCGTCCGCGCCGACCCGGCCGTGTTCTCCAACCCGTTCATCACGACGTTCGTCGACGCCACCGGGTTGATCGTCTACTTCCTCATCGCGCGGGCGGTCCTGGGCCTGTAGGCGGAACTCCCCGGCGCGCTGCGGTGCGCTACGGTGCGCTGCGGCGCGTCGCCGACCCGCGACACCGTAGGGCGACCGTGCCGACGGAGCGCGGGAACCGCCGCTGCCGGACACCACGTGGCGCTAGGGTGACACATGTCACATCCGGTTCGTCCGGAGTCCCTCGCCCCGAAGGTGCCCATGGCCGACGACGCCGCCGCCCGACCGCCTGCCGCTCCCCCCGCCCTCATGCCCGAGCTCGCCTGCTACGGGCTGGCCGGACACAGCGCCTCCCCGGCGGATCTCATCGCCGAAGCCGCGCGGGCCGAGGAGCTGGGCCTGGGGTCCATCCTGCTGTCCGAGAGGTTCGCGCTCAAGGACGCCGCGGTGATGGCGGGCGCGGCGGTAGCGGCGACCTCCCGGATCGGAGTGGGCACCGCCGCGACCAATCACAACACCCGCCACCCGCTGGTGACCGCGACCATGGCGACGACCCTGCACCGGATGTCCGGCGGGCGCTACGCCTTCGGACTGGGCCGGGGCATCTCCCTGCTCTTCGACATCATGGGCCTGCCGCACGTGACCTCGGCGCAGCTCGAGGACGCGATCGGTATCTACCGCACGCTGTGGGGCGGCGGGGCGGTGGTCGGTCACGACGGCCCGGCCGGCAGCTACCCGTACCTGATGCAGGACGCGTCGTTCGACGAGGACATCCCGGTGCTGATGATGGCGATGGGCGACAACCAGCTGCGGCTGGCCGGGCGGATCGCCGACGGCGTCGTACTCCACACCTTCATGTCGGATGCGGCGGTGCAGCGCTGCGTCCGCCTGGTCCGGGAGTCCGCGGAGCAGGCCGGCCGCGACCCCGCGGGCGTGCGGATCTGGTCGGTGATGGCGACCATCGAGGACTCGCTCGACGAGACGGCGAGGTTGCGCAAGCTCGTCGGGCGATTGGCCACCTACCTCACCGGCTACGGCGATGTCCTGGTGCGGGTGAACGGGTGGGACCCGGCGGGGCTCGAGGCGTTCCGCGCGGACGAGCGACTGTCCTCCCATTCCGGCGCGCTCGACGCCACCGACGATCTCGACCTTCTGCGCCATGCCCGCGAGGTCCTGCCCGACGCGTGGCTCGCCACGGCCGCCGTCGGCAACGCCGCGCAGTGCGCCGACCGGATCGAGGGCCAGCTCGCGCTCGGCGCCGACTCGGTGGTCCTGCACGGTGCCACTCCCGACGAGCTCGCCCCGGTGCTCACCGAGTGGCGCGGGCGCCGGGACCCCGACCGCTTCGCCCACCTCGAGCCCAATCCCGGAAGGATCTCCCGTCATGACTAGTGTCGCGTCGAACCCGCAGGTGGTCTGTACGCCGGAGGAGGTCACCGCGCCGTGGCTGTCGCAGGCCCTGGGCACCGAGGTCCGGTCGGTGCGGACGGAGCTGGTCGGCACCGGTCAGATCGGATGCTGCCTGCTCGCCCACGTCGACGGCGACGAGCTCCCGCCGACGCTGTTCGTGAAACTGCCGAACCCCGACGAGGGCATGCGGCCGCTGTTGCACGGCGTGTACCGGACCGAGGTGCTGTTCTATCGTGACCTCGCGCCGACCGTGGCCGTGCGGGTCCCGCGGGTCCGGTTCGCGGAGCTCGGCGAGCGGGAGGGCGAGTTCACGCTCATCCTCGAGGACGTCACCCCGCTCGTCCAGGGCGACCAGCTCGCCGGGCTGACGATCGACCAGGCCCGCGACTGCGCCGTCAACCTCGCGGGACTCCACGGACCGCGCTGGTGCGACCCCACGCTCCGGAGCATCGAGGGCCTCGCGGCGCCGACGGTCGAGGACAACGTCACTCTCCAGAAGCTCGGCGGGCCGGCGCTGGAGGCGTTCCTCTCCGAACTCGGGGGAAGACTCGACGACGACGAGCGCCGCATCATGGCGGAGATCGCCCCGCTGATCGCCCGGTGGGCCAACGGGCGGACCGAGCGGTTCGCGCTCCTGCACGCCGACTACCGGGCCGACAACATGCTGGTGGACCCGGCCGGGAACCGTCCCTCGCTGGCCTGCGACTGGCAGACGCTCGCGGTGGGCCTGCCCGGGCGTGACCTGGGCGGATTCCTCGGTTCGAGCCTCACCGTGGACGACCGGCGGGCCGCCGAGCGCGACATCGTGGCGGACTACCACCGGGCCCTGCTGGGTCACGGTGTCACCGACTATTCCGCCGACGCCTGTTGGGACGACTACGTCTACGGCCTGCTGCAGACGCCGGTGCTGGGGATCTTCGGCTGGATGTACGGCACCCGGACGGATCGGGGTGACGAGATGTTCGCCCTGCTGATGCGGCGGGCGTGCCGCGCCATCGCGGATCACGACGCGCTGGCGGTGGCGCGGGCCGGCTGACCGACGACGACACAACGAAATCCGCTACCCCGCCCCCGGATTCGCTAGTCCAATCGGAGTAGCGAATCCGTAGGGGGAGTAGCGGATGTCGGCCTGCTACTGGCCGGCTACCGGGGTGTCACTCCTGCAGCGTGTGGTTGCCGCGGGGGCTCGCCTCGACGCCTGCCTTGACGGCCTCGCAGAGGCCCTGGTCGACGGCGGCCCAGTAGGCATAGACGCGGTCGAGCAGCTCGGTCTCCGACGGGTCGATCGCCGAGACGTGACCGGCGATGTTGGCCGCCAGCCGCTCGCGGGCGGCGTCGTCGAGGACCTCGCGGTACAGGATTGAGGCCTGGACCGAGTCGGTGTCCTCGGCGTGCGGGCTCACGTCGCCGCGGTAGATGTCCGAGCCCTTGGTGTCCCAGGCGCCGATGTCGAACGCCTTGGACGCGTCGGCGGTCGGACCACCCAGCGAGTTGGGGTGGTACTCGGCCTGCGCGGGGTGCGGGTACTCGTACTGCATGGCGCCCTCCTTGGAGTAGGAGTTCACCGGAGACAGCGGACGGTTGACCGGCACCTGCTGGTAGTTGGCACCGATGCGGTAGCGCTGGATGTCCGGGTAGGCGAAGACGCGGCCGAGCAGCATCTTGTCGGGCGAGAAGCCGATGCCCTTGACAATGTTGGTCGGCGCGAACGCGGCCTGCTCGATCTGCGCGTGGTGGTTCTGCGGGTTGCGGTTCAGCGTCATGGTGCCGACCTTGCGCAGCGGGTAGTCCTTCTGCGACCACGTCTTGGTGAGGTCGAAGGGGTTGTACTTGTACCCGTCCGCCTCGTCGACCGGCATGACCTGGACGTGAAGGTCCCAGGACGGGAAGTCACCGTTCTTGATGGACTCGAACAGGTCCTGACGGTGGTAGTCAGCGTTCTCGCCGGCCAACTTGTCGGCCTCGGCCTGCGTGAGGAAGTCGATGCCCTGGTTGGTCTTGAAGTGGAACTTGACCCAGTGGCGGACGCCGGCGGCGTTGATGAACTGGTAGGTGTGCGAGCCGAACCCGTCCATGTGGCGCCAGGTCTTGGGGATGCCGCGGTCGCCCATGAGCCAGGTCACCTGGTGGGTGGACTCGGGGCTCAGGGTCCAGAAGTCCCACTGCATGGCGTGGTTGCGCAGGCCGGAAGCGTTCTTGCGGCGCTGCGAGTGGATGAAGTCCGGGAACTTCATCGCATCGCGGATGAAGAAGATCGGCGTGTTGTTGCCGACCATGTCGTAGTTGCCCTCTTCGGTGTAGAACTTCAGGGCGAAGCCACGCGGGTCGCGCCAGGTGTCCGGGCTGCCCTTCTCACCGGCGACGGTGGAGAAGCGGGCGAGCATCGGGGTCTTGACGCCCTTCTGGAACAGGCCGGCGCAGGTGATGTCCGAGATGTCCTCGGTGGTCTCGAACTCGCCGAACGCGCCCGAGCCCTTGGCGTGGGGCAGGCGCTCCGGGACGTTCTCCCGGTTGAAGTGGGCGAGCTTCTCGATGAGGTGGAAGTCGTGGATCGGCTGCGGACCCTGCGGGCCGACCTGGGCGCTGAACTCGTCGTGCGGGACGGGCTGGCCACTGTCGGTGGTGGTGTGGGAGTTCGGCTGGAAGTCGCGCACGCCGCGGTCTGCGGGATGAATGGTCACGTCAGTTGCTCCTCGAGATGGGGTGTGGAGTAGAAGGTGCGGAGTAGTGGTGTGGTCCAGGTCTCAGTATCAGACACGCGAGGCCTGCCCTGCCTGGCATTCGGGGCAAGTTCCCCAGTAGTTGACCTCTGCTTCATCGATCTCGAAGCCGTGGTCCCGGTCGGCGGTGAGGCAGGGGGCGTGTCCGACCGCGCATTCGACGTCCTCGATGCGCCCACACTTCCGGCACACGAGGTGGTGGTGGTTGTCCCCCGTCCGACGCTCGTACAGCGCCGGGGAGCCGGCGGGTTCGATGCGGCGCATGAGGCCGACGTCGGTGCACACGCGCAGCGCGTCGTAGACGGTCTGCGTGGACACCGCGCCCAGCCGTTCCCTGACGAGAGTCGCGACGTCCTCCGCCGCGATGTGGGGACGACCGGCGACGACGGCGAGGACCGCCAGCCGCGGCGAGGTGACCCTCAACCCGGCTTCGCGGAGCACTGCCCCCTGGTCCTCAACTGCTGTCGTCATGGGCATCACCCTAGCCCACTTTCTGGAACAGGTCCAGAAAAAGATGGGTTCTGATCTAGGAATTTCTCCGGCCGACCCGGCACGCATCCGGGGTCCGCGGAGCACGGGCGACCGTCGACGGGCTGCGACTAGGCTGGACCCGGACCCCGGATCGCCGTCACCGCACCGCGGCGGCCCTGACCGCGTGCCCCCGAACCTGCAGGAGGAACCCATGTCGGAGACCACCACCGGACCGGTCGTGTGCGGGTACGACGGTTCGCGTGACGCCCGCAGAGCCGTGGCCTGGGCGGCCGCCTGGGCCCGCGACCACGGCACGTCACTCGAGGTGATCTCCGCCGACCGGGCGGTGGGCCGCGTCGTGGCGTTCGACGAGACCGCCCGCGCGAACGTCGAGGGCGCGATGCGCGACCAGCTCGCCGACCTCACCGCCGACGTGCCGACCACCCACCGGGTGATCGCGGACAGTCCCGTCAGCGCGCTGGTCGGGGGCGGCC
>NZ_JAALDN010000388.1 GCF_014144855.1 Dietzia maris
CGCGGCGGCCGCGCGCCGACCGTGCCGGTCCCACCCCCGCGGGCCGAGCGGACGGCGCGGGTGACCTCCTGCATCAGCCCGTTGGCGACGCCGCCGAGGGCGAAGAACGCTCCCCAGTAGGTGGCGAACAACGGATAGTCTGCCGGGCCGAGTGCGCGGCCGGCCACCAGCATCACCAGGTACCCGGAGGCCGCGGCGAACACGGTCGCCAGCGTCAGTGCCCGCATCCCGCCCGCGGCCGACCGGCCGGTGGTGGGTGTCGGTTCAGTGGCTGCCGGTGGCGTCATCGGGCATACCGAGGGTCGGCGGCAGGGGCTCGGAGAACAGCCAGGCGTTCCACAGCGGCCGCAGGTCGACGGGGGAGTGGTCGGCGGCCAGGTGGAGGAAGTCGTCGGTGGTGACGGTCCTGCCGGAGTACGTCGCGACCCACGCGCGGAGGAGATCGAAGAAGCGGTCGTCGCCGATCGTCAGGCGCAGCGCGTGCAGGGTCAGGGCGCCGCGCTTGTAGACACGGTCGTCGAACATGTCCTCGGGTCCGGGGTCCGACAGGAGGAGGTCCTGCGGGGAGTTCTGCAGCTTGGAGTAGTAGCGCAGTGCGTGACTGCCGGCGTCGGCGCCGCCGGAGAATTCGGTCCACAGCCACTCGGCGTAGCAGGCGAACCCCTCGTGCAGCCAGATGTGCTTCCACTCGGCGATGGTGACGGCGTTGCCGAACCACTGGTGGGCCAGCTCGTGGGCGATGAGTCGCTCGTCCGAGTCCGGCCGGCCCGCGGCCTCACACGTGTTGCGTCCGAACGTCGACATGCCCATCGCCTCGAGCGGGATCTCGAGTTCGTCGTCGGTCACCACGACTTTGTAGCTGTCGAACGGGTACGGGCCGAAGAGATCGGAGAACACGGTGATCATCTCGAGTTGCCGGGCGAAGGCCTGCCGGAATCCCCGCTTGAGGTCGGCGGGGACGAAGGCGTGGAACGGCACCGGCCCGTCGGTGGACTCGAGGTGGTCGTACTGACCGAGGTTGACGGTGACCAGGTAAGGGGAGGTGGGGTGCGGGAGGTCGAAGTCCCATGCGGTCGTGCTGCCACTGCGCTTCTTGCCGACCAGCGTGCCGGTGACGACGGCGCGGTACGGCGAGTCGGTGGTGAGCCTGATGCGGAACGGGGCCTTCGCCGAGGGGTGGTCGTCGCAGGGGAACCAGCTGGCGGCGCCGTTGGGCTGGCCCGCGACCAGGACTCCGTCGGTCAGTTCCTCCCAGCCCACCTCGCCCCACGGCCCACGGATCGGCTTCGGGTTGCCGGAGTAGCGGATGGTCAGGGTGAACGCTGATCCGACGGCGAGCGGTTCGGCGGGGGTGATCGAGAGCTTGCCGCGGGGCCGGGTGAAGCGGGTGACGCGGCCCCCGTCGAGGAGCACCTTGGACACGGTCAGGTGTGGGGAGAGGTCGAGCCGGATCGTCTCCAGCGGCTCGGTGGCGGTCGCGGTGATCACCGCCTCGCCACGGAGGTTGTTGGGGCTCACCTTGTAGCTCAGGTCCAGCTCGTAGCGCGTGACGCGATATCCGTGGTTGCCCGCGCCGGGCAGGTAGGGGTCGACCGGATCGGCGCCCGACGGCGTGCGTGGGGACGCGATCCTGGCGACGAGGTCTGACTTCACTGCCTTCAATTCCATGACCTGCGCGAGTCTAGAGGACCCGCGTCCGGCGACGCCCTTCTCGACGCGAGACGTGGCCGATCCCGAGAAAGTAGTTGTCAAACTGGAAAGTACTTGCCTACTATCAAGACCACTCCGCGGCGGAAACTCCCCCGGGGCACCGACGGAAGGCAGACCCATGGACCCGCAGAACTCCAGCACCGGCGAGGTCGATCGAGCGGAGGCCGCCCGCATGCTCGCCGAGGCCGAGGGTCGCCCACCGGTCAGCTCCCGGCACGACGCCCGCCTGTTCGCGGCGTTCGCCGCGGCCATCTCGCTTCTGATGGGGATCGGGACAGTCGCGATCATGTTCTCCAACTGGGCGCTCGTGCCGTACGTGCTGTTGCTCTTCGTGGCGATCTTCTGGCAGCGACGCGCGATCAAGGCGGGCCCCCGCGGATCGGGACGGACCTACACGTGGGGCGTCGCGGGATCGGGCGTGATGATCCTCGTCGTCGTCACCGGCCTGAACGTCATCCGCACCACGATCGGGCTCACCGCCTGGTGGTACCTCCTCGGGGTTCTGTTGGTCGCCCTGCCCGGCCTGGTGGCCGCCGCGATCATCGACCGGCGGGGATCCGAGCGGTGAGCGGAGAGAAGATGGGCGGCGAGACGACGGGCGGTCATATGACGGGCGACGAGACGACGACGAGCACCCCGGCTGCATCGGGGGGCTCCGCCCCGGGGGCGGGCGGCGGATCGGGAGGGCACGCCCGCCACCGGTTGGACGAGGTCATCCACGCGCCCGTCCGCTTCTCCATCGTCGCGGCCCTGGCTGGCGTCGACTACGCGGATTTCGCCACCATCCGCGACGCGGTCGAGGTCACCGACTCGACACTGTCCAAGCAGGCATCGGTGCTGGAGAAGGCCGGATACGTCAAGGTCAGCAAGGGGTACGTCGGCAAGCGACCGCGGACGTGGTTGTCGCTCACCCGCGACGGACGCAAGGCCTACGCGTCCCACCTGGCGGCGCTGCGGGCCATCGCCGGCGGCTGACCCGCCCACCGGCTCAGCCCCGCCAGGGTGCGATCGGATTGCCCTGCCAGCGGGTGCCGGGCGGGATGCGGTCGCCGCGCATCACCAGTGAGGCCGGGCCGACGGTTGAGCCGTCACCGATCGACGACGCCGGCAGCGCGACGCAGTGGCACCCCAGCGTGGCGCCGGCCTCGATCGTCACCCGGTCGATCTGCATGATGCGGTCGTGGAACAGGTGGGTCTGGACCACGCACCCGCGGTTGATGGTGGCGCCGTCCCCGAGGGTGATCAGGTCCGCCTCGGGCAGCCAGTACGACTCGCACCACACGCCACGGCCGATCCGTGAGCCCAGCAGGCGCAGCATCGCGTTCATCACCGGGGTGCCCGACGCGGGCCGGGCCATCCACGGCGCGGCGAGCAACTCGATGAACGAGTCGGCGACTTCGTTGCGCCACACGAACGACGACCACAGCGGCTGCTCGCCCGCGCGGATCCGGCCCACGAGGATCCACTTGGCCAGGGCGGCGACCACCAGGGCGACCAGGCCCGCGTAGGCGAGCGTCAGCCCGGAGGTCAGTGCCGCCACGCCGAAGCCCCACTCCAGGTGGATCTCCTGCATCACCACCAGGACGCTCACCAGCAGCAGGAACGACATCCAGACGGGGACCAGTCGCAGGGTCTCCCACGCCGCCCGGGCGACCTTGAGGCGTCGCGGCGGCTGGTAGGTGCGGACGTCGTCGGTGTCGGCGACGGCGCGAGGGAGTTTCTGCGGCGGCGACCCCAGCCACGAGGTGCCCTTCTTGGCCTTCTGCGGGGCGGACGAGAGCACGGCGACCAGGCCGCGCGCGGGCACCTTCCGCCCGGCGGAGGCGATCCCGGAGTTGCCGAGGAAGGCGCGCTTGCCGACCTGGGCGTGCTCCAGACGCATCCATCCGGAGCCCAGTTCGTACGGCGCGACCATGGTGTCGTCGGCGAGGAACGCCCCGTCGCGGACGGTGGTGAGCGCGGGGATGAGCAGCACGGTCGAGGCCTCGACGTCCTTGCCGATCCTGGCTCCCAGCATGCGCAGCCAGACCGGGGTGAGCATGGAGGCGTAGAGCGGGTAGAGCCAGTTCCGGGCGGCGTCCATGAGGCGTTCGCTGCACCAGGCCTGCCAGGCGATCCGCGAGTGGACCGGGTGGAAGCCGGGGTCCAGGCCGATCGACAGCAGCCTCACCGCCCCGAGGGTGGCCGCGGCGAAGAGTGCGAGCGCGAGGAGGGTGGCGGGGACCGACCACAGTGCGGCGAGTAGGACCATCTCGCTCGGGCTGCCCGCGCCGCGGGCTCCCCAGGCCACCAGCGCGAGGCCGGCGAGCAGGGCCGCCAGCGGCATCGCACCGAGCGCGACGGCGGAGAACTGGTAGACCAGGCTCCAGAGCCGGTTGTGGGGCGCGGGCTCGGCCGGCCAACTCGATCCACGCTTGCCGCGCTTGAGCGCGGGCGAGCCTGCGTAGCGCTTACCGGCCTTGACCGTGCCGACCACCGCGGACCCGATCTCCACGTGGGCCCCGCGGCCCACCACCGCGCCGGGCAGCAGGGTGGACCGGGCGCCCACCACCGCGTTCTCGCCGATCTCCACGGAGCCCACGTGCACGAGGTCGCCGTCGATCCAGTACCCGGCCAGGTCCACCTCGGGTTCGATCGAGGCCCCGTCGCCCACCCGGAGCAGGCCGGTGACCGGTGGGAGGGTGTGCATGTCCACACCGTGTCCGATCTGCGCCCCCAGCAACCGGGCGAAGGGGGTGAGCCACCCGGCACCCTCGAGGTTGGCGGCCCCGGAGACCTCGACCAACCGCTCGGCGGCCCAGATCCGCAGGTGCACCGACCCCGCCCGTGGGTACGTCCCCGGCGCCACGCCGGCGGTGAGCACCCGGCACAGGCCGGCGGTGACCAGCATGCGGCCGGCGGGCAGCAGGAGCAGAGCCACCATGATCCCGAGCACCCACCACGACACCGGCCGCGCCCAGGGCAGCCCGAGGCCGACGGCGACGTTGTTGGCGATACCCACCCAGGTGAGCCACTGCAAGCCGGTCAGGGTGAGCAGCGGGATCGTGGCGAGCATCTGCAGGAGCTGCGCGCCGCGGCCGACGGGTCGGACGTGTCGCGGTTCGACCTCGGCCTCGGGCTCGAGCTCGTCCAGGAACCCGGCGAAGTCGCCCAGGCGTGAGCGGTCGTAGATGTCGCCGACGGTTACCGCGGGGAAGCGCTCCCGGACGCGGGCCACCACGTGCGCGGCGGCGAGCGAGCCGCCCCCGAGGGCGAAGAAGTCCTCGTCGACCCCGGAGACGTCGGCTCCGAGGGCGGCCGACCACAGTTCGGCGACCCACGCCTCGATACCGTCGAGTTCGGACTCGGCGGCCGACGTCTGGGCCAGCGGCCACGGCAGGGCGGCGCGGTCGACCTTGCCGGAGGTGCGGGTCGGCAGCTCGTCGACCAGGGCCAGGCGCGGGACCACGCCGGCGG
>NZ_JAALDN010000038.1:2500-5345 GCF_014144855.1 Dietzia maris
CGTGAAATCTGCTGTGAATCTGCCGGGACCACCCGGTAAGCCTAAATACTTCTTGGTGACCGATAGCGGATTAGTACCGTGAGGGAATGGTGAAAAGTACCCCGGGAGGGGAGTGAAATAGTACCTGAAACCGTGTGCTTACAATCCGTCAGAGGCTCATAAGCTGATGGCGTGCCTTTTGAAGAATGAGCCTGCGAGTTAGTGGTATGTCGCGAGGTTAACCCGTGTGGGGAAGCCGTAGCGAAAGCGAGTCCTAATAGGGCGTTTGAGTGGCATGCTCTAGACCCGAAGCGGAGTGATCTACCCATGGCCAGTGTGAAGCGACGGTAAGACGTCGTGGAGGCGCGAACCCACTTAGGTTGAAAACTGAGGGGATGAGTTGTGGGTAGGGGTGAAAGGCCAATCAAACTCCGTGATAGCTGGTTCTCCCCGAAATGCATTTAGGTGCAGCGTCGCATGTTTCACCTCGGAGGTAGAGCTACTGGATGGCCGATGGGCCCTACAAGGTTACTGACGTCAGCCAAACTCCGAATGCCGAGGTGTGAGAGTGCGGCAGTGAGACTGTGGGGGATAAGCTTCATAGTCGAGAGGGAAACAGCCCAGATCGCCGGCTAAGGCCCCTAAGCGTGTACTAAGTGGAAAAGGATGTGGGATCGCTGAGACAGCCAGGAGGTTGGCTTAGAAGCAGCCACCCTTGAAAGAGTGCGTAATAGCTCACTGGTCAAGTGGTCCTGCGCCGACAATTTAGCGGGGCTCAAGTACACCGCCGAAGCCGCGGCATTCATACAATAACCTCCTCCGGGCAGGTGTATGGATGGGTAGGGGAGCGTCGTGTGGCCATAGAAGCGTCGGAGTGATCCAGGCGTGGAGGCCACACGAGTGAGAATGCAGGCATGAGTAGCGAATGACGAGTGAGAAACTCGTCCGCCGAATGATCAAGGGTTCCTGGGTCAAGCTAATCTGCCCAGGGTGAGTCGGGACCTAAGGCGAGGCCGACAGGCGTAGTCGATGGACAACGGGTTGATATTCCCGTACCCGTGTGTGCGCGCCCATGGTGAATCAGTGATACTAACCGCCCTGAACGTCCTAGAGCATCCTTCGGGATGACGTGGACCGGATGCGCGGGACCTGAACTGGTAGTAGCCAAGCGATGGGGTGACGCAGGAAGGTAGCTGGGCCAGTCAGTGGTTGTACTGGTGTAAGAGTGTAGGCCGTGACATAGGCAAATCCGTGTCACATCAAGGCTGAGACTTGATGCATACCCGTTGTGGGGAATTCAGTGATCCTATGCTGCCGAGAAAAGCCTCTAGTGAGTTCATACACGGCCCGTACCCCAAACCGACACAGGTGATCAGGTAGAGAATACCAAGGCGATCGAGAGAACTGTGGTTAAGGAACTCGGCAAAATGCCCCCGTAACTTCGGGAGAAGGGGGACCACGCCCGGTGGCGATCCTTGCGATCTGAGCTGGGGGTGGTCGCAGAGACCAGAGAGAAGCGACTGTTTACTAAAAACACAGGTCCGTGCGAAGACGTAAGTCGATGTATACGGACTGACGCCTGCCCGGTGCTGGAAGGTTAAGAGGACCGGTTAGCCGCAAGGCGAAGCTGAGAATTTAAGCCCCAGTAAACGGCGGTGGTAACTATAACCATCCTAAGGTAGCGAAATTCCTTGTCGGGTAAGTTCCGACCTGCACGAATGGCGTAACGACTTCTCTGCTGTCTCGACCACAGACTCGGCGAAATTGCACTACGAGTAAAGATGCTCGTTACGCGCGGCAGGACGAAAAGACCCCGGGACCTTTACTATAGCTTGGTATTGGCGTTCGATTCGGTTTGTGTAGGATAGGTGGGAGACTGTGAAGCATGCACGCCAGTGTGTGTGGAGTCGTTGTTGAAATACCACTCTGATCGTATTGGACGTCTAACCTCGGCCCATGATCTGGGTTAGGGACAGTGCCTGGTGGGTAGTTTAACTGGGGCGGTTGCCTCCTAAAGAGTAACGGAGGCGCCCAAAGGTTCCCTCAGCCTGGATGGCAATCAGGTGTTGAGTGCAAGTGCACAAGGGAGCTTGACTGTGAGACTGACACGTCGAGCAGGGACGAAAGTCGGGACTAGTGATCCGGCACCGGCAAGTGGAAGCGGTGTCGCTCAACGGATAAAAGGTACCCCGGGGATAACAGGCTGATCTTCCCCAAGAGTCCATATCGACGGGATGGTTTGGCACCTCGATGTCGGCTCGTCGCATCCTGGGGCTGGAGTAGGTCCCAAGGGTTGGGCTGTTCGCCCATTAAAGCGGCACGCGAGCTGGGTTTAGAACGTCGTGAGACAGTTCGGTCTCTATCCGCCGCGCGCGTAAGAAACTTGAGGAAGGCTGTCCCTAGTACGAGAGGACCGGGACGGACGAACCTCTGGTGTGCCAGTTGTTCCACCAGGAGCATCGCTGGTTAGCTACGTTCGGAAGGGATAACCGCTGAAAGCATCTAAGCGGGAAGCCTGTTCCAAGATGAGGTTTCTCACCACCTTCGCGTGGTTAAGGCCCCCCACAGACCATGGGGTTGATAGGCCGGAACTGGAAGCGCAGCAATGCGTGCAGGTGACCGGTACTAATCGGCCGAGGGCTTACACACAAACAGCCCCTAAAGAATCGCAACGCGTCCACTGTGCAGTATCTGAAACAACACACCCACGCAAAAACACGTGGGCCTTGTTTCACAGAGTTACGGCGGCCATAGCGGCAGGGAAACGCCCGGTCCCATTCCGAACCCGGAAGCTAAGCCTGCCAGCGCCGATGGTACTGCACTCGTGAGGGTGTGGGAGAGTAGGTCACCGCCGAACACAACTTCA
>NZ_JAALDN010000389.1 GCF_014144855.1 Dietzia maris
GGGCTCGTCCGGACACCGGTGCGCGTCGGCCGCGACCCGGGCCGCGCCCCGGGACGGCAGGACACCGCTGCGGGCGTCGCAGCGGTGACAGCCCCAGACCGCGCCGTCGGCCGTCTCCTCGACGTAGCACTGCCGCTGTCCGACCTCGTTCATCGTTCCCCCCCGGGAGAAACTGCGCCAACCTCCCGCCGGCACATAGATCGCTATTGTGTCATAAATTTTTACTACTGGACAACGAAAACATCACTGCGCCCGGCGCCCCACCTCAGCGATGCCCGATCCCGTCCTGGACGGGCGATCGAATCGCACCCGGCCCTCACTGGACAGGTCGGTCTAGACAGTGCCCCTTCCTTATGTCTACTGTACTGATCGACTTAATCGATTCACTATTCTAGGGATGCTCGTGAAGACACTCATCGTGCTCGGCGTCGTCGGCGCCATCGCCCAACTCATCGACGGGTCTCTGGGCATGGCCTACGGCGTCACGTCCACGACGCTGCTGGTCGCGGCCGGTATCGCGCCCGCCGCCGCATCGGCGTCCGTGCACTTCGCGGAGATCGGCACCACCCTCGCCTCCGGCGTCTCCCACCACCGACTCGGCAACGTCGACTGGCGGATCGTGCGCATCCTCGCGGTGCCGGGCGCGATCGGGGCGTTCGCCGGTGCCACCCTGCTGTCCAGCCTCCCCGCCGACGTCGCCAAGCCCGTCGTGGGGGCGATCCTGCTCAGCCTGGGCCTGTACGTCCTGTACCGGTTCCTCGCACTCGGCGGCCGTCGCCCCGAGTTCCGCGGGCGGGTCCGCACCGGGTTCCTCGTCCCGCTCGGACTGGTCGGCGGCACCCTCGACTCCCTCGGCGGCGGTGGCTGGGGCCCGGTCGGCACCACCTCGCTGCTGTCCTCGGGCCGGGTCGAGCCGCGCAAGGTCGTGGGCTCCATAGACACCTCCGAGTTCGTCGTGGCCGTCGGCGGATCGCTCGGCTTCCTCGTGGGCCTGGGCGCCGCCGGCATCAACTGGGGTTACGCGCTGGCGCTGCTGGTGGGAGGTGTGCTCGTCGCACCGCTCGCGGCGTGGCTCGTCAAGCACCTGCCCGCCCGGGTGCTCGGCACGGCGGCCGGCGGCCTGATCGTCGTCACCAACTCCCGCACCCTGCTGGTGTGGGCCGAGGTTCCCGCGTCGGCGACCACCCCGATCCTGCTGTCCCTGGTCACCGTGTGGATCGGCCTGGTCACGTGGGCCGCGCTCGCCGAGCGGAGGGCCTCCGGCGGCGACGACGACGAGGCCGGCATCGACCCGGTCGGTCCCGCCCCTGCCGCGGCCGCCGCATCCGTCCCGGCGCAGGACTGATCCGGGCGGACGCCCGGTGGGGTGGACCCTCTGGGACACTGTCGGCATGAGGGTCACCGCCAAGTCCGACTATGCGTTGCGCGCACTCGTCGAACTCGCGGCGGCACAGCTCACCAGCCCCGACGACGATCCCCGCGACAATCCGCTGAGCGCCGAAGAACTGGGGCGGCGGCAGGACATCCCGCACGGGTTCCTCCAGGCGATCCTGTCGGACCTGCGGCGGGCCGGGATCGTGACCAGTCGCCGGGGCAAGACGGGCGGATGGTTCCTCGGCCGGGAGGCGCGGGACATCTCGGTCGCCGATGTCCTGCGGGCGGTCGACGGCCCCTTGGTGAGCGTCTACGACGTCCGCC
The DNA here is from genome assembly GCF_014144855.1 of Dietzia maris. Taxonomy (GTDB): domain Bacteria; phylum Actinomycetota; class Actinomycetes; order Mycobacteriales; family Mycobacteriaceae; genus Dietzia; species Dietzia kunjamensis. The sequence goes on from NZ_JAALDN010000389.1 coordinate 1,699, forward strand.
CGGAGTCGGTGGTCTACAACGACCGTGCCGCGATCCTGCAGCACGTGTGGATCGCCTCGCGCGCGGCCCTGCGCCGGGTGATGGACGCCGTGACGATCGCCGACCTGGCCGCCGGGCACCTGCCGGGCGAGGTCCACGAGCTGACCCTCGACACCGACGCGTGGGAGCCCCGCTGACCGGAGGCCGGTCCCGCCACCCGGTCCGCTCCCGCCGGTCTCAGGTCGCCTGCTCGCGCCCGCGGTGGCGGTCGAGCCAGGTCACGGCCGGGGACGACGCCGCGCCGTGCAGGACGATGGACGCGACGATGACCAGCGACACCGCGGGCCACAGCGACCAGCCGTCCTCCTTGGAGAAGTACCCCATGGCGTAGCAGAGGTAGAACAACGACCCCACGCCACGCACCCCGAACGCCGAGACGAACAGGCGCTCCGGGGATCGCAGTCTGCCGTCGCCGATCAGCGCGATCCAGGCGGTGAGGGGCCTGATCACGAACAACACCCCGGCCGCGACGACGGCGTGCGACCACTCGAGCCGGAAGACCGCGTCGGAGATGAACGACGCCCCGATCACCAGCAGGATGAGCAGGGTGAGCAGGTGTTCGGTGTACTCGATGAACTCGTGGAAGTGGGCGTGCCGCTCGTCCTCGCGCTCAGCCGACCGCGCACCGAGGGCGGCGAAGAACACGGCGAGGAAGCCCCAGCCACCCACGAGTTCGCCGACCCCGTAGGCGAACAGCAGCGTGGCCACCGCGGCCGCGGGTTCGGCGTAGCCGATGAGCTGGTATCCCCCGACGCGGTGTCGGTAGAGCACAGTGGCGATCAGCCGGCCGATCACCCACCCCGCCACGGCGCCGATGACCGTCTTGCCCACGAGATCCCAGGCCAGCCAACCCCACAGCCAGCCCCCCGGCCCGCCCTTGGTGGCCAGGTAGATGGCGAGGTAGACGAAGGGGAACGCGAACGCGTCGTTCAGGCCGGCCTCGGAGGTGAGGGCGAAACGCGCCTCATCGTTCTCGTCGTCGGCGGCCTCGCCCGTCCCGGGGCCCGCCACCTGCACATCGGAGGCGAGGACCGGGTCGGTCGGGGCGAGCACGGCGCCGAGCAGGACAGCGACAGCGGGGGTCACCCCCAGTACCCACCACCCCAGGAGCGCGACGCCGGCGATGGACAGCGGCATCCCGATGGCGAGCAGCCGCCACGTGGTGGTCCAGCCACGGAAGGACAGGGGGCGGTCGAGGGCCAGTCCGACGCCGAAGAGCGCCACGATCACCGTGATCTCGGCCATCCGTTCGGCGAGTTCCGCGTGTTCGATCACGTCCACGAGCTGGGACTCGTTGGGCATGAGCCAGCCGATGAGCATGCCGACACCCACCACGATGATCGGGGCGGACGGGATGCGCTCCCGGAGCAGTCGCGGAAGGAGCGAGCCGAGGAGCAGCGCCGCGCCGACGACCGCGTAGATGAGGTCGGTGTTCGTCACGAACGAAAGTGTGGGCGCTCCTGGTGCGGCGGCGCCACCGAACCGGTCGGGAACCCGTCAGGCGCGGGAGACGGCCGGTTGGTCGGCGCGCGCGGAATACCTGCTCACCAGCACCCGCCACACCAGCGGCCCGCCCACCACGAGCACCAGCGTGATCACGCCGATCAGCGCCGGCGGGGCGCCCAGCATCGCCGAGGCGGTCACGGCCAGCACGATCGTGATGCCCCGGCGGATGAGCCCCTGCGGGACGCGGCTGGCGAACTTCGAGCCGAAGAACGTGCCGACCGCCCCACCGATCAACAACGGGACCAGCAGGTTCCAGTCGACGCCGGTGACCAGGACGTGCCCGATCGCCGCCGCGATCACCAGTGGGACCGCCTGCACCAGGTCGGTGCCCACCAGCCGCAACGCCGCCAGGGTCGGGTAGAGCAGCATGATGCACATCATGATGACGGTGCCCGAGCCGACCGACGTGATGCCGACCATCAGGCCGCCGATCACCCCGACCAACAGGGTGATGAGCGGCTTGACCGGGGGGGTCGGGGTCGTCGCCGGTGCGGATGCGGCCGGACATCTCGAAGAACGCCCGCAGGAAGTAGGCGGTGGACGCCACGATCAGCGTCGCACCGATGGCCTTCTTCAGCAGCCCCTGTACGTCGTCGGCGCCGATGGCGTGGACGAGCCACGCCCCCAGGTAGGCCGTCGGCACGGAACCCAGGATGAGCCAGAACGCGATCTTGAGGTTGGGTTTGCCGTGCCGCCAGTGCACGCCCGCGCCGATGACCTTGTTGACCGCGTTGACCACCAGGTCGTTGGCGACCGCCGCCGTCGGCGGGATGCCCACGAGGATGAGCGCCGGCGTCATCAGGGCGCCGCCGCCCATCCCCGTCAGACCGATCACCACGCCGATGACGGCGCTGACGACCAGCAGCCCCAGCGAATCGTAGGTCCAGAGGGCCTCGGGCACCGGCTCAGATTCCCAGGATGGAGCTGAGGATCCGCTGCGCGACCTCTTCCGCGGTCCCGTCCTCGGGGCGGATGTGCAGGTCGGGGGTCAGCGGCGGCTCGTACGGAGCCGACACCCCGGTGAACTCCGGGATCTCGCCGGACCGGGCCTTGGCGTACAAGCCCTTGGGGTCACGGGCCTCGCACTCGGCCAGCGGGGTGTCCACGAAGACCTCGGTGAACGGCAGGTCGGCCTTGGCGTGGACGTCGCGCGCCGCGTCGCGGTCGGCGCGCATGGGCGAGATGAGGGAACAGACGACGACGACGCCGGCGTCCGCGAACAGCGCCGCGACCTCCGCGGTGCGGCGGATGTTCTCGGCGCGATCCTCGGCCGAGAACCCGAGGTCGGCGTTGAGGCCGTGCCGCAGGTTGTCGCCGTCGAGGATGTAGGCGGGGTGCCCGGACTCGATGAGCAGTCGCTCCACCTCGGACGCGATCGTGGACTTGCCCGAGCCCGACAGGCCGGTGAGCCACAGTGTGCGGCCCTGTCCCCGGTCCCCGCGCTGGACGGCCCCGGCGTGCCAGACCACGTTGGACCCCGTGGTGGCGGGCCCGATGATCATGCCCGCGCCCACGGTGTTGCCGGTGATCTCGTCGACCATGATGAACGCACCGGTGTCGCGGTTGCGCCGGTACGGGTCGTACATCAGCGGGGTCTGCGTGCGCAGTCCGATGCGGCCGATCTCGTTGAGGTCGAGCTCTGTGGAATCCGGGTCGCGGTGCAGGGTGTTGACGTCGAGCCGGTACTCCATCCCCGTGACGATCGCCTTGGTGTCTCGGGTGGTGTGCTTGATGACGTAGCGCTTGTTCTGCTGCAGCGTGGTGGCGTCGTCGAACCAGCAGACCATCGCCTCGAGTTCGGTGCCCTGGTGCGGACGGTTGCCCGGACGGGCGATCATCTCGCCGCGGACGATGTCGATCTCGTCGTTCAGTGCGATCGTCACGGCGGCGGGCGCGGCGGCCTCGTCCAGCTCCGCCCCGCCCGGGCCCCAGATCGCCTTGACCGTGGACTGCCGACCGGACGGCATGACCACCACGTCGTCGTCGACCTTGATGATGCCGCCCGCGACGGTGCCGGCGAACGAGCGGTGATCCAGGCCGTCGGCGCGCTGGGGACGGATCACGTACTGGACCGGGAACCGGACGTCGGTGAGGTTGCGGTCCGAGGCGATGTGCACGTTCTCGAGGTGGTCCAGCAGCGCCGGCCCGGTGTACCAGGGCATGGAATCAGTCGAATCGACGGCCCCGTTGACCACATTGTCGCCCTTGAGCGCGGACAGCGGCACGAACGTGACGTCGTGGACCTCGAGCTTGGCGGCGAAGTCGGTGAACTCGGTGCGGATGGCCTCGAAGGTGGCCTCGTCGTAGTCCACCAGGTCCATCTTGTTCACGGCCACGACCAGGCGCGGTATGCCCAGCAGTGCGGAGAGGAAGGCGTGGCGGCGCGTCTGCTCGAGGACACCCTTGCGGGCGTCGACGAGGATGATCGCCACGTCGGCCGTCGAGGCGCCGGTGACCATGTTGCGCGTGTACTGCACGTGGCCCGGGGTGTCCGCGATGATGAACTTGCGCCGCGGGGTCGAGAAGTAGCGGTACGCCACGTCGATCGTGATGCCCTGCTCCCGCTCGGACCGCAGCCCGTCGGTGAGCAGCGCGAGGTCGGTGTACTCGTCGCCCCGCTTGGCGGAGGTGGCCTCGATGGAGGCGAGCTGGTCCTCGAAGATGCCCTTGGAGTCGAACAGCAGCCGACCGATGAGGGTCGACTTGCCGTCGTCGACGGAGCCGGCGGTGGCGATGCGCAGCAACTGGGCCTGGTCGGACATGGTGTGGCCGGTCTCCACGGTGGCGGCCTCGGGGTTCGGGACCGCGGTGGTGGGGGCCGAACCGGCGGTGGTCGGGGTGCTCATCAGAAGTAGCCCTCCTTCTTGCGGTCTTCCATGCCGGCCTCGGAGATCCGGTCGTCGGCGCGGGTCGCGCCGCGCTCGGTGACGCGGGTGCCCGCGACCTCGGCGACGACGGCGGCGTTGTCGGCGGCGTCGGACTCGACGCAGCCGGTGCAGGTGGCGTCGCCGACGGTGCGGAAGCGGACCAGTTCGGTGCGGGCCTCCTCGCCGGGCAGCGTCTCGAGGAACCGGGTGTTGGCCAGGAGCATGCCGTCGCGCTCGATGACCTCACGCTCGTGGGCGTAGTAGATCGGCGGCAGGTCGATGTCCTCGCGCTCGATGTACTGCCAGATGTCGAGCTCGGTCCAGTTGGACAGCGGGAAGACCCGGATGTGCTCGCCCTTGCGGTGGTTGCCGTTGTAGAGCTTCCACAGCTCCGGGCGCTGCGCGCGGGGGTCCCAGGCGCCGAACGCGTCACGGAACGAGAAAACGCGCTCCTTGGCGCGGGCCTTCTCCTCGTCGCGGCGGGCACCGCCGAAGACCGCGTCGAAGCGGTTCTCCTGGATGCCGCGCAGGAGGGCGGTGGTCTGCAGCCGGTTGCGGCTGGTGCCCGGACCGGTCTCCTCGACCACGCGGCCGGCGTCGATGTCGTCCTGGACGTGGGAGACGAGCAGCTGGACGCCGGTCTCCGCCACGACCCGGTCGCGGTACTCGATCACCTCGTCGAAGTTGTGTCCCGTGTCCACGTGCATGAGCGGGAACGGCATCGGCGCGGGCCAGAAGGCCTTGCGGGCGAGGTGGAACATCACCACCGAGTCCTTGCCGCCGGAGAAGAGCATCCCCGGGCGTTCGAACTGCGCGGCTACCTCGCGGAAGATGTGGACGGACTCCGCCTCGAGCGCGTCGAGATGCGAGAGCGTCACCGCCGACCTCGTCGTCATGCGACCTCCAGTGTCGTGGACCGTCCGGGGTACCGGGCGGCTGACGGCAGACAGATCTGTC
>NZ_JAALDN010000390.1 GCF_014144855.1 Dietzia maris
GCGCTGGCGGACCGCGCCGCGCTGGAGCAGGTGCGGGGCCGACTGCTCGGGGTGGGCTACCGCATCACCGGGACCTGGGCCGACGCCGAGGACGCCGCTGACGAGGCACTGGCGCGGTGGGTGGCGCTCGATCCGTCGTCCGCGCCCCGGAACGTCGATGCGTGGCTGACCACCGTGGCGACGCGGCTGTGTCTGGACCGGCTGCGCAGGCGCAAGCGGGAGGACTACGCGGGCGAGTGGCTGCCCGAGCCCGTCGACACCGCCCTGCTGCCGGCGGACCGGGCCGAGCGCCGCGACGATCTGCGGATCGCCGTGCTGCTGGCCTACGAACAGCTGGGCCCGGATGAGCGCGCGGCGTTCGTCCTTCGTGAGGCGTACGACCTGCCCTACGCCGAGATCGCCGACACCCTGGGCGCGGCTGTGGCCACCGTCCGCCAGTGGGTGAGCCGGGCCCGGCACCGCCTGGAGTCCGACCTGCGTCCACCCGAACCCGCCTCGGACGCGGTGATCTCGACCCTGGTGGAGGCCGTCCTGGCCGGCGATCTTCCGCAGACGATCGCCGCCCTCACCGCCGATGCCCGCGTGATCTCGGACGGCGGCGGCAAGGTCAATGCCGCCCGGCGGGACATCGTGGGGGCCCGTAAGTGTGCGTACTTCCTCATCAAGGCCACGGAATTCTCGGGCGGGATGATCGCGCCCGTCGAGGTCAACGGCGAGGTCGCGCTGGCGGTCCTCGCCCGCGGGGTCCTGCGGGTGGCGCAGGTCGGCGTGGTCGACGGCCAGATCTCACGCCTCTACTTCCACAGCAACCCGGACAAGCTCACCCGGCTGGCACTGCCCGAGGGGTTCGCGCCGGCCTGACGGTTCTAGGCTGGCGCCGGCACCCACATCGCCATCTCGCTCCCGCCGGGCTCACGGAAATGGAAACGGCGGCCACCGGGAAAGTCGAACGGCCCGAACGTCACCATGCCACCGGCGGCCTCGACCTGCTCGCGGGCCTCGTCGAGGTCCGGCACGCGGATCACCATGAGCGGGGCGGGGGACTGCTCGTCGTCGTCCCCCTGCACGCCCACGTCGATGCCCCCGCCGACCAGGCATGCGTACGACTCCCCGTACACGGTGGGTTCCCAGCCGCAGACCGTCGCGAGGAACTCGCTCGTGGCGGACATCGAGGTACTGGGGAACTCGACCAGCGTGATTTCGAGAGGGATCCGTGGCATACCGCCGACGTTACGAGTGTTGACGCCGTTCAGTAACGACTTCGCGCACCAACTGTGGCCGACGCGGCGGTCGGGATTACCCTCGCGGCATGGTCTCGACGATTCCGGGGGTCCTGTCCTCAGGCGCGCAGGCAGCCCGGGCGTTCACCTACAGTTCCCCGGCCCGCTCGGCGCTCCTGGCGTTCGCCGCGGCGATCGCGGTCTTCACGGTGCTGCTGATGATGCCCTGGGCCACCTCCTCGGGAGAGCACGCACACCTGCACGACGCGGTGTTCACCGCCACCTCCGCCGTGTCGGTGACCGGCCTGACCACCGTCGACACCGCGACCCACTGGTCCACGGCCGGGCAGGTGGTGATCCTGGCGGGCATCCAGGTCGGTGGCCTGGGGATCGTCACGATCTCCTCCCTGTTGGCACTCTCGGTGACCCGGCAGTTCGGGGTGCGTACCCGGCTGCTCGCCCAGACGGGCGTGTCGGCGGGTGGACTGGGCGAGGTCCGATCATTGATCAAGACCATCGTCGTCTCGTCCGCCCTGGTGGAACTCGTGATCGCGCTCATCCTCGCGCCCCGGTTCATCGCCCAGCAGGGCACGTTCGGGGACGGGCTGTGGCGCGCGGTGTTCTACGCGGTGTCGGCGTTCAACAACGCCGGGTTCGTCCTCCACCCCGACGGCCTGGCTTCGGTGGCCGACGACCCGGTCGTGTTCTGGGCGCTGATCTGCGCCGTGTTCCTGGGCAGTCTGGGTTTCCCCGTCCTGTTGGTGCTGTGGAAGCACCAGTGGCACCTGGGACGCTGGAACCTCCACACCCGCCTCACGGTCGAGGTCAGCGTGCTGCTCATGCTCGTCGGGGCTCTCGGGTTCGCCGCCCTCGAGTGGAGCAACGGGGCCACCCTCGGTGGCGAGGGCGTGGTCGACAAACTGCAGCACTCGGTGTTCGCCTCGGTGATGATGCGCTCCGGGGGTTTCGCCATCATCGACCCCGTCGACACGACCGCGTCGACCATGCTCATCACCGACGCCCTGATGTTCGTGGGGGGCGGTTCGGTCTCGACCGCCGGCGGCGTCAAGGTCACCACCCTGGCCGTCATCTTCCTGGCCTTCCTCGCCGAGGCCCGGGGCCGGGAGGACGCCACGGCACACGGGCGCGCGCTGCCCACCTCGTCGATCCGGGTCGCGGTGTCCGTGGCCGGGATGGGGCTCACGCTGGTCGCCGGCTCCGCCCTGGCCCTGATGATCCTCACCGGTGAGGATCTCGGGCGCCCCCTGTTCGAGTCCATCTCCGCCTTCGCCACCTGCGGGTTGAGTTCAGGTCTCAGCGCTGAACTCGAGCCGGCGGGGGTGTACCTTCTGTCCGGGCTGATGTTCGCCGGACGAGTCGGCATCATCACCTTCGCCACCGCGCTGACCATGCGAGCAAAGCGGACCAGGTATCGCCTACCCACAGAGAGGCCGATCATTGGCTGATCGCACCCGCCGCCAGTCCCCAGTCCTCATCATCGGCCTGGGCCGGTTCGGCGTCTCCCTCGCCACCCAACTCGTCGGCCAGGGCCGGGAGGTCCTCGCGGTCGAACGCGACCACGGACTCGTCCAGAGGTACGCCGACTCCCTGACCCACGTGGTGGAAGCCGACGCCACCGACCTCGAGGCACTCCAACAGCTCGGGGCCCAGGACTTCTCCACCGCCGTCGTCGGCGTGGGCACCTCGATCGAGTCGTCCGTGCTGGTCGCGGTGAACCTCGTCGACCTGGGGATCGAGCAGGTCTGGGCCAAGGCGATCAACCAGGCCCACGGCAAGATCCTCACTCGCATCGGATGCGACCACGTGGTGTTCCCCGAGCACGACGCCGGTGTCCGCGTGGCCCACCTGGTGGCCAACCAGATGATGGACTTCATCGAGTTCGACGAGGACTTCGCCATCGTCAAGATGCGGCCACCACGGGACGTCATCGGCAAGTCGATCGACTGCTGCCACCCGCGCAAGCGTCACAAGGTCAACATCGTCGGCATCAAGGCCCCGGGCAGCCCGTTCCAGTACGCCCAGCCGGAGACCATCATCGGCCCGGACGACGTCATCATCGTGTCCGGCCACGTCCGCGACCTGGAGCGGTTCGCCGACTTCTCCGAGCGCAAGAGATAACCAGCGCCACGCGCCCGTGGGCCGGGTCGGACCTGCGCCCCGGGCCCGCATCCTGCACCCGTGCCCGGTCCCTGCACCCGTGCCCGGATCAGCGGCGGGCGGCGTCCCAGCGGGCGAGCAGGTCGGCGGCC
>NZ_JAALDN010000391.1 GCF_014144855.1 Dietzia maris
CGTCGACCCCCGCGGCGATCGCGGCGTCGGCGCGGCGGGCCAGGTGGTCGCGCACCGCACCCACGACGTCCCCGCCGTAGTCGGATCGGCCTCCCGCGCCGGCGCGGTACTCGTCCGGAGACACCCAGTGCATGAGGATGACGGACGCTCGGTGCTCGGCCACGACCCTCAACATGTCGGGGTCGGCGAGCCCGCCCGAGACGTCGTTGACGATCGCGGCGCCCTCGTCGAGGGCACGCGACGCCACCCCGGCGCGCATCGTGTCAACCGAGACCGGCGCGAGGCCGGACACCGCACGAACCAGCGGGACGACCCGCTGCTCCTCGTCCGACTCCTCGACGCGGAGGGCGCCGGGCCGGGTGGACTCCCCACCGATGTCGATGAGGTCGGCGCCGTCGGAGACCATGCGTCGGGCGTGCGCGACGGCATCGTGATGCGCGAGGTGGCGCCCACCGTCGGAGAAGGAGTCGGCCGTGACGTTGAGGACGCCCATCACCGCGCACCGGTCCGGGCGGGGCAGCAGACCGGGCGCGCTCACGTCCCGCGCAGGAGGCCGAGCGCCTCCGCCCTGGTGGAAGCGTTGGTCCGCATGTTGCCGCGGACGGCCGAGGTGGTGGTGACCGCCCCCGCCTTCCGGATCCCCCGCATCGACATGCACAGGTGCTCGCACTCGATCACCACGAGCACGCCCGAGGGCGCGAGCCTGTCGACCAGCGCGTCGGCGACCTGACTGGTGAGCCGTTCCTGGACCTGGGGCCGCTTGGCGTAGAGATCCACCAGTCTGGCGAGCTTGCTCAGACCGGTGACCGCCCCGGACTGTCCCGGGATGTAGCCGATGTGGGCGACGCCGTGGAAGGGCACCAGGTGGTGTTCGCAGGTCGAGTAGATGGGGATGTCCCGCACCAACACGAGCTCGCGGTGGTCCTCGTCGAAGGTCCTGGACAGCACCTCCGACGGGTCTGTGTACAGCCCGGAGAAGACCTCGCGGTAGGCCCTGGCCACCCGCGCGGGTGTGTCCTGCAGCCCCTCGCGCTCCGGGTCCTCGCCCACGGCGATCAACAGCTCGCGGACCGCGGCCTCGGCGCGCTCGGCATCGAAGACCCGCCCCGTGGGGAGCGACCGGGCATCGGCGGCGGGTATGTGGTCAGGCGTCGTCATTCATTCCTCTTCTCGCACGGAGTCGACCGTGCGGTCAGTCCTCACGTTCCCACGGCGCACGCCAGTCGGCGTCCTTGTCCTCACGGCGGTGCGAACCGCGGTCCACGACGCCCGGGATCGACCCGCCGGACGCGTCGCCGTCACCGCCGTCGCCCACCGCCGACCACGCCCGGGTCGGGGCCTCGGACGGCCCCTCGCTCCGACCGGCCCGTTCCGGACCGTCAGCGCTCCCGGA
>NZ_JAALDN010000392.1 GCF_014144855.1 Dietzia maris
CCCCGGGCCCGGTCGGCGGTCCGGCCTCGAGCCGCCGGGTCACCTGTTCGAGACCGCGGTGGAAGACGGGCTCGCGGCCCGACTCCCCCGCCACCGGCTCGGCCAGGGTCACCCCGGTGACGGGCATGGCGACCCCGTCGACCGGCACCTGCACGTACAGCCCCGAGACGCGCGGCAGTTCCCGGACCACGCCGACCGCCTCGGGGACCGTCCACGCCCAGCCTGCGGTCACGAGGGCCCAGCGACGGGCGTCGGGGTCGGAGGCGAGGGCCTTGTCGTCGTCGTGGTCGTCGTCATCTCCGCCGGAACCCCGTGCGGCATCTCCCCCGCCGCCCGCGGTGACCAGCGAGTCGGCCGCGCGGGCGAGGTAGTCCTCGACGCGTTCGCCGTCCTCGGGTCCCAGGGCGTCGGTCATCACGCCAGGGCTGCGGGGCGGGTCGGTGCGCAGCGCGGTGAGGATCGCGACCAACGCCACCACGATCACGACTCCCACGCCGGCGATCTTCAGCACCCGCGCGGCGAGGGTCATGCCGAGCGCAGGACGTCGATCGCGTGCTGGAGGTCGTCGGGGTAGGTGCTGGTGAAGTCGACGCGCGAGCCGGTGCCCGGGTGCTCGAAGCCCAGCCCCACCGCGTGCAGCCACTGCCGCTCGAGGCCGAGCCGCCTGGCCAGGACCGGGTCGGCGCCGTAGGTGAGGTCGCCCGCGCACGGGTGATGCAGCGCGGAGAAGTGCACGCGGATCTGGTGGGTGCGGCCGGTCTCGAGCTTGACCTCCACCAGCGTCGCGGCCTGGTGCGCCTCGAGGGTGTCGTAGTGGGTGATCGAGTGCTTGCCGTCGGAGGTGACGGCGAAGCGCCAGTCCGACGAGGTGTGCCGGCCGATCGGCGCGTCGATGGTCCCCGACAGCGGATCGGGGTGGCCCTGCACCAGCGCGTGGTAGGTCTTGTCGACGGTCCGGTCGCGGAACGCCCGCTTGAGCAGCGTGTACGCGCGTTCGGACGCCGCCACCACCATCAGTCCGGACGTGCCGACGTCCAGGCGGTGGACGATCCCCTTGCGCTCCGGCGGGCCGGAGGTGGAGATGCGGTACCCGGCGGCGGCCAGGCCGCCGATCACCGTGGGGCCGGTCCAGCCGACGGACGCGTGCGCGGCGACACCGACCGGTTTGTCGACGACGACGATGTCCGCGTCCGAGTACAGGACCGCCATTTCCTCGACCGGCTCGGCGACCACGGCGGGCTCGGCCCGCGGTTCGGGCATCTCGACCTCGATCCAGGACATCCCGGTGAGCTTGTCGGACTTGCCCACGGTGTGCCCGTCGAGCAGGACCTTGCCCTCGCCGGCCAGATCGGCGACCGCGGTCCGCGAGATGCCCAGGAGGCGGGAGACACCGGCGTCGACGCGCATGCCGTCGAGCCCGTCGGGGACGGGGAAGGTGCGGACCTCACCCATCGGCGGGGTCCTTCTCGTGGGCGGGGGCGGCGGGGTCGGCAGGGGCCTTCTTGTCGCCGGCGAGCGCCTCGGACACCCGCGAGCCGTCGAAGTCGACGTTGCGGAACACGGCCACGGCCACGACGATCACGCCGGTGACCAGGCTGGCGTCGGCCACGTTGAACACGGGCCACCAGCCGACGGCCATGTAGTCCACGACGTGGCCCTGCAGGATGCCGGGCGCGCGGAAGTAGCGGTCCACCAGGTTTCCGGCGGCGCCGCCCAGGATCAGTCCGAGGCCCCACGCCCACCACCGGGAGTGGACCCTGCGGGAGAACCACAGCAGGCCGGCCACCACGACCGTGGCGACGATGCTCAACACCACCGTGAACTCGGTGCCCATGGAGAACGCGGCGCCCGGGTTGCGTAGCAGGACCAGACGAACCGTGTCGCCGATGAGCTCGATGGGCCTCGAGTCCTCCAGGTTCGCCACGGCCACGACCTTGGCGATCTGGTCGACGGCGACGATCAGCGCGGCGATCACCACCATGACCACCGGCCCGTGCCGGAAGTAGTGCGGCGCACGGTTGTGAGGCGCA
>NZ_JAALDN010000393.1 GCF_014144855.1 Dietzia maris
ACCGGTGCCGACGACGTTGGCGGGCAGTCGGGGCGCGGGGGCGGCGGAGACCGGCGGTGCCGGCGCGGGGGGCACGGAGACGGGCTGCGCGGTGTCGGGGGCCGTGGTGGTGGGGGCGGGAGTCGAGGATGACGACGACGACGAGGTGTCGGGCCGCGTCGTCGGCGAGGTGGCGGAGTCGTCCGCGGTGTCGGCGGAACAGGCCGAGAGTGCGACACCGGCCGCCATCGCGAGTGCGATGACGGCCGGGACACGACGACGCCCCGGGGTGGTGTGCGGGTGGTTCGTCGCTGTGTTCATACGATCCTTCTGCTGCGCTGGTCAGGCCCCGATGATGAAGGCCTCGAGCTCGGCGCGGGCCTTGTCGTCCGCCATCTGCTCCGGCGGCGACTTCATCAGGTACGCCGAGGCGGGCAGGATCGGTCCCCCGATGCCGCGGTCCTTGGCGATCTTGGCCGCGCGGACGGCGTCGATGATGATGCCCGCCGAGTTGGGGGAGTCCCACACCTCGAGCTTGTACTCGAGGTTGATCGGGGCGTCACCGAACGCGCGTCCCTCGAGACGAACGTACGCCCACTTGCGGTCGTCGAGCCACTCCACGTAGTCGGAGGGGCCGATGTGGACGTTGCGGTCGTGGATCTTGTCCTTGAGCGACCCCTCCAGGTTGGAGGTCACGGCCTGGGTCTTGGAGACCTTCTTGGACTCCAGGCGGTCACGCTCGAGCATGTTCTTGAAGTCCATGTTGCCGCCGACGTTGAGCTGGTACGTGCGGTCCAGCGCGACGCCGCGGTCCTCGAAGAGCTTGGCCATGACGCGGTGGGTGATGGTGGCACCGACCTGGCTCTTGATGTCGTCGCCGACGATCGGGACGCCGGCGCTGCGGAACTTCTCGGCCCACTCCGGGTCGGAGGCGATGAACACGGGCAGGGCGTTGACGAACGCGACGCCCGCGTCGATGCAGCACTGCGCGTAGAACTTGTCGGCCTCTTCCGAACCGACGGGCAGGTAGCTGACCACGACGTCGACCTCGGCGTCACGCAGGGCCTGCACGATGTCGACGGGCTCGGCGGCGGACTCCTCGATGGTCTCGCGGTAGTACTTGCCCAGGCCGTCGAGGGTGGGGCCGCGCTGCACGGTGACGCCGGTCGGCGGCACGTCGCACAGCTTCAGGGTGTTGTTCTCGGAGGCGTTGATCGCCTCGGCGAGGTCCATGCCGACCTTCTTGCCGTCCACGTCGAACGCGGCGACGAACTCGACGTCGCCCACGTGGTAGTCGCCGAACTTGACGTGCATGAGGCCGGGAACGGTCTGGTCGATCGCGGCGCCGGCGTAGAACTCGACGCCCTGCACGAGCGAGGACGCGCAGTTGCCGACGCCGACGATCGCGACGCGCACCTTCTTGTCGGTCATTGGGGATCTCCTTGTGATGGGTTCTCTGTCCGGATGAGTTCATTGATCCAGCGCAGCTCGCGCTCGCTGGTCTCCAGCCCGAGCAACGTGAGTTGCCGGGCGTAGCGCAGTTCGGTGGGTCCGGCGCGGGTGGCGGCGTCGCGTTGGCTCTCGCGACGCTCCTCCAGCACCCGACGCCGGCCCTCGAGAAGGCGCACCCGGGCGGGCCCGGGAGTGCGGTCGAAGAACGCGAGGTGGACGCCGAAACCGTCGTCGGCGAACGACGCGGTCACCGGCTCGTCGAGCAGGGCCGCCAACGTCCCCTTGCCGCGGGTGGTGATGCGGTAGGTCTTGCGCCCGCGCCGCGTGGTGGCGGGCGGCCTGGTGGCGGTGGCGGCCGAGGAGTCCTCGACGATGTCGCCCTGCTGCTGGAGGCGGCGCAGAGTGGGGTAGAGGGAGCCGAAGGACACGGTCCGGACCGTCCCGAGCATCTCGGAGAGTCGCTTGCGCAGCTCGTAGCCGTGCATCGGCCGCTCGTCGAGCAGACCCAGGATTGCCAGTTCGAGCACTCCACCTCCCCCTTCCCGCGAATCGTGCCTGTGCGCGTCGCGCGCCGTGCGTCATGCGACGGATTCACACTGTACACCTGCTGATGTATCGAGCCGATATACCGAGCGGTGACATCGGCCCGACGTGTCGGCGCGCTCTGCGGCTCGCTCGGGCTCGGGCCCGCGGCGGGGGCCGTAGGCTGGAGGACGTGGACCAGGCCGACTCCCGCTCCCCGCGACCCGGCCCCGCGCCGGGGCC
>NZ_JAALDN010000394.1 GCF_014144855.1 Dietzia maris
AAGCGCCCACCACGGTGGTCGCCGAGCCGCGCAGACGGCCCGCGAGGCGACGTGCCACCAGGACGACGACCGCCCCCGCGGGCGACTGACGCACCCGGCCGCGGGCCGGCGGCACGGTCGGTTTGACCTGCTGTGCCGCCGGACCGTAACCTTGACAGGTCGCTCGTCGCGGCGCTATGTCGTGGCGCGAGGAGTCGCGCGACGGGATCGGGAACGGTTCCGGGGCCCGCGACCCTCGACCGACGCGAGTCGGCGAGCAAGAGAGAACACCGCACACCAGGTGTGGTCGCCCCAGGCGGCCGCACACCCGAGAAGCAAGGGGAAGCCCTCGATGTACGCGATCGTCAAGACCGGCGGCAAGCAGTACAAGGTCGCCGAAGGGGACCACGTCAAGGTCGAGAAGATCGAGGGCGAGGCCGGAACCTCCGTGTCGCTGTCCCCGATCCTCGTGGTCGACGGTTCGGCCGTCACCTCCGACGCCGACGCCCTGGCCAAGGTCACCGTCTCCGGCGAGATCGTCGAGCAGACCAAGGGACCGAAGATCCGGATCCACAAGTTCAAGAACAAGACCGGGTACCACAAGCGTCAGGGCCACCGTCAGAAGCTGACGGTCGTCAAGATCACCGGTATCAAGTAATCCATCTCCGGCCGCTCAGGCCACCAGCTCAGCGCCCTCGGGCGTGCTCCCTGAAGGAGGGACTCGGACATGGCAAGTAAGAAGGGCGCATCCAGCACCCGTAACGGTCGTGACTCCAACGCACAGCGCCTCGGCGTCAAGCGGTTCGGCGGCCAGGAGGTCAACGCCGGTGAGATCCTGGTGCGCCAGCGCGGCACCAAGTTCCACCCGGGCGTCAACGTCGGCCGTGGTGGCGACGACACCCTGTTCGCCCTCTCCGCCGGTGCGGTGGAGTTCGGCACCAAGCGCGGTCGCAAGACCGTGAACATCGTGCCGGCCGGCGCCGAGGCCTGAGCCTCCCAGCCGACCACTTTCATGAACAGCCCTCGGGGGCCGGGCGGGGTCGTCAAGACCTCACACCCGGCCCCCGAGAGTATTTGCACCACCCCGCCCGTCACCACCCGTCACCCGGAGGAGTCCCCACCATGTCGAGATTCATCGACCGCGTAGTGCTCCACCTCGCAGCGGGGGACGGCGGCCGCGGCTGCACCTCGGTGCACCGCGAGAAGTTCAAGCCCCTCGGCGGCCCCGACGGCGGCAACGGCGGGCACGGCGGCGACGTCGTCCTCGTCGTGGACCCCCAGGTCCACACCCTGCTCGACTTCCACTTCCGGCCCCACGCCCGCGCGGGCCGGGGCCAGCCGGGTATGGGCGCCAACCGCAACGGCGCCCAGGGCGCCGACCTCGTGTTGTCGGTGCCGCCCGGCACCGTCGTGCTCGACGAGGACGGCGAGGTGCTGGCCGACCTCACCGGCGTCGGCACCCGCTTCGTCGCCGCCGAGGGTGGCAAGGGCGGTCTGGGCAACGCCGCCCTGGCATCCCGGGCCCGCAAGGCCCCCGGCTTCGCGCTGCTCGGCGAGCCCGGCGAGGTCCGCGATCTCACGCTCGAGCTCAAGTCCATGGCCGACGTCGGACTGGTGGGCTTCCCGTCCGCCGGCAAGTCCTCCCTGGTCTCGGTTCTCTCGGCGGCCAAGCCCAAGATCGCCGACTACCCCTTCACCACCCTGGCACCCAACCTCGGCGTGGTCTCGGTCGGCGACGACACCTTCACCATCGCCGACGTCCCCGGCCTCATCCCCGGGGCCAGCGAGGGCCGGGGCCTGGGTCTGGACTTCCTGCGTCACATCGAGCGCACCGCCGTGCTGGCCCACGTGGTGGACTGCGCGAACCTCGAGTCCGACCGGGACCCGATCTCCGACGTGGACGCCCTCGAGGCCGAGCTCGCCGCCTACCGGTCCGAACTCACCGACGCCGGGATCGGCGACCTGGCAGACCGCCCCCGCGTGGTCGTGCTCAACAAGATCGACGTGCCCGACGCCGCCGACATGGCGGAGATGGTGCGCGAGCACTTCGAGGCCAAGGGGTGGCCGGTCTATGCGATCTCCGCGGTGGCCCACAAGGGGTTGGACGAGCTGCGGTACGGCCTGTACGAGTTGATCAAGGCCCACCGTAAGGCCAACCCGCCCGCCGCGCCCGAGCGGATCGTCATCCGCCCCAAGGCGGTGGACGTCGAGGAGTTCCGCGTCCGCCCGGATCCCGCCGACCGCGGCGCGTTCATCGTCACCGGGGCCAAGCCGGAGCGGTGGATCCGTCAGACCGAGTTCGACAACGACGAGGCCGTGGGCTTCCTCGCCGACCGGCTGGCCCGGATCGGGGTCGAGGAGGCGCTCATCAAGGCCGGCGCCACGGAGGGCTGCACCGTCACCATCGGTGACGTCTCGTTCGAGTGGGAGCCGCAGACCCCGGCCGGCGTCGACCTCATGCGCACCGGGCGTGGGACCGACATCCGGCTGGAGTCCGACGAGCGGATCGGCGCCACCGAGCGCAAGTACCGCAAGCGGGTGCGCCGCGGCCTGATCGACCCGGACGAGGAGATCCTGGAGTGACCACGGAGCGGGAGTTGCGCCGTCGTATCGGCGCGGCCCGCCGCGTGGTGGTTAAGATCGGCTCGTCGGCCATCACCAGTTTCCACGGCGGGATCCGGCGGGCCGAACTCGACGCACTCGCCGACGTCTGCCAGTCGCGGATGGCCGCGGGGTCGGACGTCTTCGTCGTCTCCTCCGGTGCGATCGGCGCCGGCATGGCGCCACTGGGGATGACCACCCGCCCCGGCACCCTGTCCGCGAAGCAGGCCGCGGCCAGCGTCGGACAGCTCGAGCTGGCGCGCGCGTGGGGCGACTCGTTCGCCCGCTTCGACCGGGTGGTGGGCCAGGTGCTGCTCACGGCCGCCGACATCGGGCGGCGGGACAGCGCCGCCAACGCCCAGCGGACCCTCGACCGCCTG
>NZ_JAALDN010000395.1 GCF_014144855.1 Dietzia maris
GGTGGCCCGGCGGCGTGGCGGCGCAGCCGGCGCAGGGTCAGACGGCGCCGCCGGCCACGGAGGGCGGGGTGCCGGTGTTGGTGGAGGAGTCGGTCTCGCGGGCCAGGTACTCCTCGATGCGGAACCAGTCGTCGGCGGCGCGCTCGGCGATGGTCACCAGGGTGTTCATGTTGGCGACCTCCTCGACCTGCTCGCGGAGGAACCACAGCATGAACTGCTCGCCGAGCGGGTCGGATTCGGCGCGGGCGGCCTGGAACATCGCCTCGATCTGCCGGGTGACCTGCTTCTCCTGCTCCAGTGCGGCGCGCAGCGCATCGGCGGGACCGCGGAACTGGGCCTCCGGCGCGGGCACGGCCGGGATCGTCACGGCGATCTCCCGGTCGAGCATGTACTGGACCATCATCATCGCGTGGTTCCGCTCACCCAGGCTGTGCGAGTAGAAGCGCGACGCCAACTGCGGTAGGTCCTGCGCGTCCGCCCACACGGCGATCGCGATGTACTGCTGACTGGCGGCGAACTCGTGACCGACCTGAGCGGAGAGGAGTTCGACGAATGAGTTCTTGTTCCTGGCCATGGAGGAGGCCCCTTTCGGTAGGGGGCCAGCCTATGTTCGCCGGCGACGTTTCACCAGGTCAGTAAGCCTAACCTGGGTACACCATGGCCAGCCTCACCTACCGCACATCAGCCCCGGTGGGCGCGCATCGCGGAGTGCTGGTCCCGCGGCTTCACCACGATCTGGTCCAGGTTGACGTGCGAGGGCCGGCTCGCCACGAACCCGACGATCTCCGCCACGTCCTCGGCCACCATCGGGGTGAGCCCACGGTAGACGGCGGCCGCCTTGTCGTCGTCGCCGTCGAACCTCACGCGGGAGAACTCGGTATCGACCATGCCGGGCGCGATCTCGGTGAACCGCACCGGCTGGCCCAGGTGCTCCCCGCGCAACGTCCGGTGCAGGACCGCTTGAGCGTGCTTGGCCGAGGTGTAACCGGAGCCGTTGTCGTACGACTCGAGGGCCGCGATCGAGGTGATGGTGATGACCAGCCCGTCGCCCGTATCCACCAGCACCGGCATGAGACCGCGGACCATGCGCAGCGTGCCGATGACGTTGGTCTCCCACATCCAGCGCCACTGGTCCTCGTCGGCGTCCATCACACTGGTCGTGCCCTTGGCGCCGCCCGCATTGTTGACCAGCACGTTCAGCCGGGGGATGGCCGCGCAGAACGCCTCGCACGAGTCGGCGTCGGTGACGTCGAGGGGCAGGGCGGTGCCGCCGATGTCCGCCGCGAGCGCCTCCAGCCGGTCGACCCGCCGCGCCCCGACGACCACGTGGAACCCGAGGCCGGCCAGCTCGCGCGCGGACGCCTCACCGATCCCCGACGACGCCCCCGTCACCACCGCGATGCGGGTCTCGGCGGGCAGGGCGGCGAGCCGCTCACGGGCGGCGGAGTGGTCGATGCTCATGGCCTAGAGACTAGGCGGCGGGTCCGACACGGTCGATGGGGGAGGACGACGACGACGAGGTCAGCGACCCCGACCAGTGACCATTTCGACGAGTCCGCGCACCGCGCCCTTGGCCATGTCGGCCTTGGAGAAGTAGTCCTGCCAACCGCACACCCGGCCATCGCGGACCTCGAGGCGGCCGCACACCCAGAAGCCGACGCGGAACCGCCCCACCCCCAGGTAATCGGTGCGCTCGGTGAGCACCACGACGGGGGCCGCCGGGTCGGTCGGGTCCGCGGGCGCCGACACCGCGAGGTGGTGGATCTCCACGCCGAAGCGGATGCTGCGGTTCATCGAGGAGATCGCGCCGACGACCGCGCGCTTGCCCCGGATGGTCGGCAGGCCGATGTTGGCCCACCAGACGTCCTCGCTGAGCAGGTCCGCGGCGGAGGCGGTGGAGCCGGTCATCAGGGCGTCGAAGAACGTGCGGACCACGACATCGGGGTCGGTCCGGGTGCTGGTGGCTGCCATTGCGCAACGGTAACCGCCGCGGGCGGGGTCTGGGGGCCGGATCGCGGCGATCGGCTCTGGCACCATGAGGTTCATGGCCTCAGC
This sequence comes from Dietzia maris, assembly GCF_014144855.1. GTDB lineage: Bacteria > Actinomycetota > Actinomycetes > Mycobacteriales > Mycobacteriaceae > Dietzia > Dietzia kunjamensis. The sequence goes on from NZ_JAALDN010000395.1 coordinate 2,056, forward strand.
CTCCCCCTCCGCCTCGCCAACCGACGCCCGTACCGACGCCCCCGCCGCCTCGACGCCCGCGCCCACCCTCCCTGCGCCCGCCCTCGCCTCGGCCGTTTCGTCCGACGGCACCGCGATCGCCTACCGCGTGCTCGGTGACCCCGCCGCCCGGCCGCTCGTGCTCATCCACGGGTGGGCGCAGTCGAGCGCGAGCTGGGGGCAGGACGTGCTGAACGACCTGGCCCGGCGTTTCCGCGTGGTGGCGATCGACCTGCGCGGCCACGGGCACTCCGACGTCCCGGCCGGCGGCTACGACTCGGCACCGCAGTGGGCCGACGACGTCGAGGCCGTCCTCGACTCCGCCGGGATCACCGAGGGCTCGGGCGCGATCCTCCTGGGTTGGTCCTACGGCGGGGTCGTGGTCGCGGACTACCTGGCCGCCCGCGGTGAGGGCCGGGTCGGCGGGATCGTGCTGTGCGGTGCGGTCACCTCCCTCTCCCGCTCGGCGGGCGGCGCGATCGGCCCGGCCATGAAGGAGGTCACCTCGGGCGGGGCGTTCGACGAGAAGCCGTCGGTCGCGCTGGCGGCGTTCACCAGCTTCGGAGCAGCCATGATGCGCTCGGGATCGGGCTCGGACGGGCAGCGGATCCTGGGCCTGTCGCTGGCCACGCCGCCGACGGTCCGGCAGGCGCTGCTCACCCGCAAGGTGGACAACGACGACACCCTGCGCGGCCTGTCGATCCCCGCGCTGGTCATCCACGGCGCCCACGACGGGGTGGTGCTGCCGTCGGCCGGGCAGGCGAACGCCGAGATGATCCCCGGCGGCCGCTACGTCGAGTTCGCCGAGTCCGCGCACGCGCCGTTCCTCGAGGAGACGCCGCGCTTCCTCGCCGAGCTCGACGAGTTCGCCGCCTCCCTGTAGCCGTTCGTGGCGGGCGGGCCCGGCGCGCTGGAGCCCACCTCGTCGTCGTCACCTCAGGGCGGGCGGGGGCACGGGCGACGTGCACCCCGGCGCGGGCGGGGGCACAATCGGACGGGTGACCGTAACCGACCTCGACCCCGGCGCCGCGCACCCCCTGCCCCGGCGCATCGCGGTCCTGTCCTTCCACACCTCGCCGCTCGCCCAGCCGGGCACGGGCGACGCGGGTGGGCTCAACGTCTACGTCCTGCAGACCGCGCGCCGCCTGGCCCGCCGCGGGGTGGAGGTCGAGATCTTCACCCGCGCCACCCACTCGTCGCAGCCGTCGGTCGAGCAGGCGGGCGACGGCGTGCTGGTCCGCAACATCGTGGCCGGACCGTTCGAGGGCCTGCGCAAGGAGGACCTGCCCACGCAGCTGTGCCCGTTCGTCGCCGGCGTGATGCGGGCGGAGGCCGGGCAGGCGCCGGGCCACTACGACCTCATCCACTCCCACTACTGGCTCTCGGGCCAGGCCGGGCTCGTCGCGTCCGAGCACTGGGGGGTGCCACTGGTGCACACCGCGCACACCCTGGCGGCGGTGAAGAACGCGGTCCTCGCCGAGGGGGACACCCCCGAGCCCGAGTCCCGGCGGATCGGTGAACAGCAGATCGTGGACGCCGCCGACCGGCTCGTCGCCAATACCACCGACGAACTGCGCGAACTCGTCGACTACTACGACGCCGACCCCGCGCATGCCGACGTCGTCCCGCCCGGCGCCGACCTCGAGCAATACACCCCCGGCACCCAACGCGGGACCGAGCGGGCCCGCCGCGCGCTCGGGCTGGGGCAGCATTCCGAGGTGATCGCCTTCGTCGGCCGGATCCAACCGCTCAAGGCGCCCGACGTGATCGTGCGGGCGCTGGCCGAGATGGTGCGCGCCCAGCCCCGCCGCGATGTGCGTCTGATGGTCGTCGGTGGGCCCAGCGGGTCGGGGCTCGAAAGGCCGCGCTCGCTGATGGAGCTGGCCGAGGAGCTGGGTGTGGCCGACCGCGTGTGCTTCCTGGCGCCGCGCCCGCCGTCGGAGCTGGTGGACGTCTACCGCGCCGCCGACATCGTGGCGGTGCCGTCGTACTCGGAGTCGTTCGGGTTGGTGGCGCTCGAGGCGCAGGCGTGCGGCACCCCCGTGGTCGCGGCCGCGGTGGGCGGGTTGCCGACGGCCGTCGGCGACGGCCGGACCGGGATCACCGTCGACGGGCACGATCCGCGGGAGTGGGCGCGCGTGTTGTCGGGATTGTTGGACGACGACGAGCTGCGCCTGTCGATGTCGCGGGCCGCCCCGGTACACGCCTCCGGGTTTTCCTGGGACTCCACCGCCGACGGGCTGCTGTCCTCGTATGCGGGCACGATGGCCGCATACCGGGCCCGACGTGCGGAGGCAACCGCGTCCTGATCTCCCGTCCGCAGGAGCCGCCGCGTCGAATCGCCTACGAGGCCCGGCCGACGCCTGGCCCGGCCGACGACAAGTCTTTGCCGACGACAGGCCCCAGCCGACGAGAAGTCCCAGCCGACCACCCCGAAGGAGTCACGATGATCGACCCCACCGAGAGCAAGCGCATGGACGACGACGGGCCGGCCCCGCACCGGGACGATGTCGACGCCCCCACCGTCGAGCGGATCCGCAACTTCCTCGTGGAGCGGGAGATCGAGTCGACGCTGGCCGACGGACGGACCTTCGTCGTGATCCTGCCGGGGGAGAAGCGTCTCAAGACCGCGTGCCACCTGACGGTGAACCGGGAGAGCGTGCGCATCGAGGCGTTCGTGTGCCGCCGACCCGACGAGGACTTCGAGAAGGTCTACAACTACCTGCTGAGGCGCAACCGGCGGCTCTACCAGGTGGCCTACACGCTGGACAACAACAGCGACATCTACCTCGTCGGCCGGATGCCGCTGGTCGCGGTGACCGAGGAGGAGCTCGACCGCGTGCTGGGTCAGGTGCTCGAGGCCGCCGACCACGACTTCAACGTCCTCATCGAGCTGGGCTTCCACACCTCGATCCGCCGCGAGTGGGAGTGGCGGGTGTCCCGGGGCGAGCCGCTGCGCAACCTCGACGCGTTCCGCCACCTCACCGAGGACCTGCCCCAGCCCGAGTAGCCCGGGGCCGGGACAACCCGCCGGTCAGGGGTTGATCTGCTGCGCGACCCTCTTGCGCAGGACCTTGCCCATCGGGTTGGTGGGCAGTTCGTCCAGTTCGACGAACTCGCGCGGGACCTTGTACCCGGCCAGCGAGCCCTTGCAGTGCGCGCGCAGGGCGTCGGGGTCGAGTGTGGCGCCGGGCTCCGGCACGACCGCGGCGATGACCTTCTCGCCGCCGTCGGAGCTCGGGCGGCCCACCACGGCGCAGTCCGCGACGCCCGGGGCCGTGCGCAGCACCGCCTCGACCTCCGACGGGTAGACGTTGAACCCGCCGGTGACGATCATCTCCTTGATCCGGTCCACCACGTGGAGGAAGCCGTCGGAGTCCTGCACCACGACGTCGCCGGTGCGGATCCAACCGTCGTGGAAGGTCTCGGCGGTCGCCTTCTCGTTGCGCCAGTAGCCCGGGAACACCTGCGGTCCTTTAACCAACAGTTCACCGGGCTCGCCGGCCGGTGCGTCGACCGAGGGGTCGTCCTTGTCCGCGACACGGATATCGGTGTCCGGGAACGGGACGCCGATGGAGCCGGCCCGCCTCGCCGTCGACATGGGGTTGCCGACGGTGATGGGGGAGGTCTCGGTCATCCCGTATCCCTCGACCAGGAGGCCGCCGGTGGCGGACTCCCACCTCTCGATGAGCTCGGCGGGCAGGCTCATGGCGCCGGACAGCGAGTGCCGGATGCCGTGCAGCGGGATCTTCCGCTTTTCGGCCTCCTCCAGGATCTTGGTGTAGATCGGCGGGACGGCCGGGATGAAGGTCGGCAGCTCCTTCTTCAGGATCGGCATAATGAGGTCCATGTCGGGGGTCGGGACCAGTTGGAGCCGCGCGCCCTCGGCGATCCCGAACACCACGCACAGCGTGACGCCGTAGGCGTGGAACATCGGCAGGGAGGCGAGGAACTTCTCCTCGCCCGGCGTGAGTTCGGGAACCCAGGCGCGACCCATCTTCGCGTTGGCCACCAGGTTGGCGTGGGTGAGCACGGCGCCCTTCGGGGTGCCGGTGGTGCCGGAGGTGTAGAGGATCAACGCGGGATCCTCGGCCGCCGGCCGCGGGTACGAGAAATCCAGCTCGGCGCCCGTCTCGAGGTCCGCCCAGTCCAGCGTGCCGGGTGCCGGCCGGGAGAGCTTGTCCCGGGAGGCGCGCAGTGACGGCACCGGCAGGTGCTTGAGCGCCAGCCTCTTGGCGGCGGGGAGCTCGTCGAGCAGGTCGACCGAGATGATGTGCTCGATCGCGGTGCCGGGCCGGTCGGCGAGGTCCCGCACCACGGGCGCGACGACGTTCCAGGTCACGACCACCTTCGCCCCGTGGTCGGCGAAGGGGCCCTCGAGCTCGTCGGCGGTGTACAGGGGGTTGTGCTCCACGACGATCGCACCGATGCGCAGGGCCGCATAGAAGACCGCGACGCCCTGGGGACAGTTGGGCAGCAGCACGGCGACGCGGTCGCCGCGGTCGACGCCCAGGCGCCGCAGGCCCTCGGCGGCGCGGCGCACCCGCCTGCCCAGGTCGGCGTAGGTGGTCAGGCGGCCGAAGAACTCGGTGGCGGGCCGGGACGAGTAGGAGCTCACGGCGTCGTCGAACTGGTCGATCAGCGTGGTGGTGCCGTAGTCGAGATCCTGCGTGGTCCCCGGCGTGTAGTGGACGGTCCACGGCCGCCCGGTCGATTCGGGGGTGTCTCCGGCGTGTGCGGTCATGTCTGCACCGTAGTCCTCGGAGCGCGGGTCATAATGGCCGTATGGCTTACGGAACACTCGTCCTCCTGCGTCACGGGCAGTCCACGTGGAACGCATCCAACCAGTTCACGGGCTGGGTCGATGTCGACCTCACCGATCTCGGTCGGGAGGAGGCGGTCCGCGGCGGAAAGCTCCTCGCCGAGGCCGGGATCCTGCCGGACATCCTGTACACCTCGCTGCTGCGTCGCGCGATCACCACCGCGAACATCGCGCTGGACGCCTGTGACCGCCACTGGGTCCCGGTGATCCGGCACTGGAAGCTCAACGAGCGTCACTACGGCAAGCTCCAGGGCCTGAACAAGGCGGAGATCAAGGACCAGTTCGGCGACGAGCAGTTCATGTTGTGGCGCCGCAGCTACGACACCCCGCCGCCGCCGATCGACCCGGCGGGCGAGTATTCGCAGACCTCCGACGTGCGCTACGCGGACCTGCCGGAGGTGCCGTTGACCGAGTGCCTCAAGGACGTCGTGGACCGGTTCATCCCGTACTACGTCGCCGAGATCGCCCCCAAGCTCGCGGAGGGCAAGACCGTGATGGTGGCCGCGCACGGCAACTCGCTGCGCGCCCTGGTCAAGCACCTCGACGGCATCTCCGACGAGGATATTGCCGGCCTGAACATCCCCACCGGGATCCCGCTGGTCTACCACTTCGACGAGACCGGGCTGGTCGCCAACCCGGGCGGCACCTACCTCGATCCGGAGGCCGCCGCCGCGGGTGCGGCCGCCGTGGCCAACCAGGGCGGCAAGTAGTAGGTGAAGGCCCGGTGAACGGGTCGCGAACCCCCGGCAGCCTGCGAACTTCGCGCAGGTGGCCGGGGGTTTGGCGATTCGGGCGCCGGAACGCCACACCGTAGGATCGGGGTCGTGCAGGTCAGTCTGGGGATCTTCCTCGCGATCGTCGCCGGGATCATCGGCTTCATCGTGGGCGGCTTCGTCGTCCCACTGATCCACCGACGCGGTGAGCGTCGGCGCGCGGAGCAGGCCGGGCCCAGCCGGCTGGATGTCCTGCGGGGCGTCTATCAGCAGGCGCCGTACGCACTGGCGGTCGTGGATCGCCACCAGGACGTGGTCCTCTACAACCGTCGTGCAGCGGAGTTAGGGATCGTCGATGACCGCCTGCTGGTGGAGCCGGTCTGGCGCGCGGCCCGGTCGACGTTCACGGACGGCCACCCCGCCCGGTTCGACCTGCCCGCCAAGATGGCCCCCGGCCGCCGCCGCATACCGTCGGTGAGCGGGCGCGGGGAGATCCTCGAGGGCAACGGCGAGCAGTTCGTCGTGGTCTTCGCCGACGACGACTCCGAGCACCGTCGTATGGAGGCGGCCCGCCGCGACTTCGTCGCCAACGTGTCGCACGAGCTCAAAACCCCGGTCGGGGCGATGGCGGTGCTCGCCGAGGCGCTGCTGGAGTCCAAGGACGACCCGGACTCGGTCGAGTACTTCGGCGGACGCGTGGTGAGCGAGGCCCAGCGGCTCGGCAAGATGGTCTCCGAGCTCATCGAACTCTCTCGACTGCAGGGCGCCGAACGGATCCGCGACCCGGAACCGGTGGACGTGGACGACGTGGTGGCCGAGGCCCTGCGCCGGTCCGCGTCGGCGGCGGAGGCGGCCGGGATCGAGCTCATCACCGATGCGCCGTCCGGGCTGGAGGTCAAGGGGGACTGGACCCTCTTGGTCACGGCGGTGGCCAACCTCATCTCGAACGCCATCAACTACTCGCCCGACCACACCCCGGTGTCGATCACCCGGTCCGCGACCGGGGACACCGTGACGCTGCGGGTCACCGACCGCGGGATCGGCATCGCCCCGGAGCACCAGGCCCGCGTCTTCGAGCGGTTCTTCCGCGTCGACAAGGCCCGTTCCCGCGCCACCGGCGGGACCGGGCTGGGTCTGGCGATCGTCAAGCACGTCGCCCAGAACCACAACGGCGCCGTCAGCCTGTGGAGCCGCCCCGGTACGGGGTCGACCTTCACACTCGAACTTCCGGCTCATGTGGAGCCGGGTGGCGCCGGGGGGACCCCCGGCGCCGAGCACGCCGACCAAGGAGAGGACCAGGTGCCGTGACCAGGGTGCTGATCGTGGAGGACGAGGACTCGCTGGCGGATCCGCTGGCGTTCCTGCTCCGCAAGGAAGGCTTCGAGGTCACCGTCGCGGGGGACGGCCCGACCGCGCTGGAGAACTTCGAGTCCGAGGGCGCGGACATCGTGCTGCTGGACCTCATGCTCCCCGGGATGTCCGGCACCGATGTGTGCAAGCGACTGCGGACGACGTCGACCGTCCCGGTGATCATGGTGACCGCCCGCGACAGTGAGATCGACAAGGTCGTCGGTTTGGAGCTGGGCGCCGACGACTACGTGACCAAGCCCTATTCGGCCCGCGAACTCATCGCCCGCATCCGGGCGGTGCTGCGCCGCGGCGCCGAGGCCGAGGCGGAGCCGGTCAGCGACATCGGCGTCCTGGAGTCGGGGCCGGTGCGGATGGACATCGAGCGGCACACGGTGCTGGTCCGCGGCACGGCCGTCACGCTGCCGCTCAAGGAGTTCGACCTGCTGGAGTACCTGCTGCGCAACTCGGGCCGGGTCCTCACGCGCGGACAGCTCATCGACCGGGTGTGGGGGTCGGACTACGTCGGCGACACCAAGACCCTCGACGTCCACGTCAAGCGTCTGCGCTCGAAGATCGAGTCCGATCCCGGCAAGCCGGTGCACCTGGTGACCGTCCGCGGGCTGGGCTACAAGTTCGAGGGCTGACAGTGATGATGTGTGTAGTGG
>NZ_JAALDN010000396.1 GCF_014144855.1 Dietzia maris
GGACGTGGGAGTTCAAGTCTCCCCGGGCGCACTGGTCTTTCCACTCGGATCGGGTGATCAGGATGAGGAACCGGATGGCCGCGAGAGCAGCGGCCGCGTCGTTGATCCTGGCCGCCTCGACGGTGGTGGCCGGCTGCGCGCAGGTGGATGTCGCGGTGGACCGGGGCCTCTCGTCGAAGGCCCCCGGGGATCAGGCTGCGGTCGAGCCCCCGGCGGATCCGTCCCCGGTAGAAGCGGAGACGAACGTACAGCGGAGCGAGAACGGCCTTCCGCCCCTGGACGCCAGCGAGAGGCTCCGCGACAGTGCCTGCGCGAAAGCGGACGACATGATCGCGAGGGACTACTGGGGGCACACCGCGCCCGATGGCAGCGGCGGCCCGTCCACGTTCATCCGGCAGGCCGGTGTCGGCTACTCCAGGGCTGCCGAGAACCTGTTCTATTCGTCCACGGGCGGTCCGGATCCGGTCGCCAACTGGATGCAGAGCCCGGGCCACAGGGAGAACATCCTCGATCCGGACCTCACCCGCGTGGGTGTCTGCCTGCGGACGGCCGCGTACCAGGGTCTCCCGGAGGCTCATCTCTACGTCCAGCACTTCGCCACCCCGATGTCGGAGAGGTAGAAGGAACCGTCGTGGTCGGTACGGTTCGGGCATGTGGTTCGACAACTGGTCCGACATCCTCCGGATACTTCTCGTGGGCGCCGCGGCGTACGTCTTCCTCGTGGTGGCGATCCGGGCGTTCGGCAAGCGCACCCTCGCCCAGCTCAACGCCTTCGACTTCATCGTCACCGTCGCGCTGGGTTCGACGCTGGCGACCATCATCCTTAGCTCCGACGTGTCGTGGGCCGAGGGCGCGGTCGCGCTGGCGCTGCTCGTCCTGCTGCAGTACGTCGTCTCCCAGTTGAGGCGACTGCCGGGCGGGCGCAAGGCCCTCACCGCACAGCCGACTCTGCTCGTCCGCGAGGGGATCATCCTCGACGACCAGCTGGGGCGGCACCGGCTCACGCACGCCGACATCCGCCAGACCCTCCGCTCCTCGGGTATCGGGGACCTCGGCGAGGCCGCCGCCGTCATCCTGGAGAGCGACGGGAGCAGGAGCGTCATCACCGGTTCGCAGCTGGGCAACGGCTCCGTTCTCGACGACGTCCCGGGGTGGCCGCGACGCGACGCGGACTGACCCGCCGGCGGGGCGCCGACTGACCCGCCGGCGAGGGGGCGCGCCAGCGGGCCAGAACAGGGTCAGAGAGCGGCGAGGACCTCGTCCGCGATCTCGGACGCCGGCAGCGTGATCGGGCAGACGATCCCGGTCTCGTCGGCCTCGAGCGGCTCCACTGTGCTCAGCTGGGACTCGAGGATCCGCTGGGACGCGAAGTGCCCCCGGCGAGCGGCGAGTCGGGCCGCGATGAGCTCGGGGTCGGTGCCGAGTTCGACGAAGAACACCGGGCGCTCCACCTGCCGCAGTATGTCGCGGTAGGCACGTCGCAGCGCCGAACACGCGACGACGAGCCCCGGGCCGCTGCCCGTCGACCGGTCGCGTTCCCGCATGCCGTCCCGGACCGCGGCCAGCCAGGGCGCGCGGTCATCGTCGGTCAGGGGCTCACCGGCGCTCAGCTTCCGGCGGTTGGCGGGCGGATGCACGTCATCGGCGTCGAGGAACGGCGCACCGAGGCGGTCGGCGATCACACGGGCGACCGTCGATTTCCCGGCACCCGAGACGCCCATGACGACGATGTGGGGTCCGGACACGGGCGACGGCGGCGTCAGATGGTGAAGGCCAGCGACCCGAGGATCGTCCGGCCCAGATCCTCGTCGCCACTGATCTCCACGCCGCTGCCCGGTTCGGCGACGATCCGGCCGGTCGCCGCGCGGACGAAGGTCGGGGTGTCGAAGACCAACTCCACGGTGGGCTGCGCGGTGTCGTCGACGTCGGCGAGGGCTGCGCGTCCGTCCACGACGACATCGGTGGCCAGCGGCAGATCGGTGCCCGCCTCGCCCGTGACGCGGAACCGGACCCGGGAGCCGTCCGGCGCGGCGGCCTTCTTGCCGACGATGCGGGGCAGGGCGCCCACGATCTCCCCGACCGCGAACCGTCCGATGTCGCCGCCGAGGTGATGCTGCATCCCGATGGCCTGCCGGATGTCGTCCTCGTGGATCCAGCAGTCGAAGACCCGCACGCCCATGAAACGGCGGAACGGGACGCGGCCGACGGGGGAGTCGGTCTCGGCCTCGAGGTCTGCAGCGCTCATCTCGGAGAGCTGCTCCGTGCGCTCGGCGACGACGTCGCGGAAGTCCTCGAACGCGTCCTCGACAGCCAGCGGACGCGCCTCCTGGACGAACTTCTCGTTGAGCTCCGCGATCGGGTTGAGCACGTACTCGCGGGCGGAGGCGGGCACCTCGATGTCCGGGACCTCCTCGCCGGCGAGCAGGTGCTCGGTGCCCGCCACGTGCGCCACCACATCGCGGACGGTCCACCCCGGCAGAGGGGTCGGTGCGATCCAGTCGTCCCTCTTGAGCCCGGCGAGCAGTTCGTCGAGACGCTTCCACTGTTGGATGAGGTGACGGATCTCCTCGGGGGCCTGCCCGGCGGGCTCGGCGGCGGGGGCGTCGGTCGTGACATCGGGGCTGTTGGTGTCCATGGTCACACGCTACTGCGGCGCCGCCCCGCGGGTAGCGTCTGCGGCATGTCGCCGACCACGACCGACCGTCCCACCCTCGCGATCCTGGGAGCCGGTGGCGACCTCACCGAGCGACTCCTGCTCCCCGGGTTGGGGACCCTGCTCGCCACGGATCCCGACCGCGACGTCACCGTCATCGGCTCCGGGCGGTCCGGGATGGACGACGGCGACTGGCGCGACCTCGTCCGCAATGCATTGCGCGCCGGGGACCGCTCCCCGGAGCAGATCGACGGGATCGTGGACTCGACCCGGTTCGTCGAACTGGACGTGACGGACGCCGAGGCCTTCTCCGACTTCATCGACGGGCTGGACGGACCGGTGGTGCTGTACTTCGCCCTCCCTCCGGCCGTCACGGCCGCAGCGTGTGAGGGCCTGCGCGGGCGCCCACTGCGCGACGACGTGCGGTTCGCGCTGGAGAAGCCGTTCGGCGACGACCTCGCCTCGGCGCGCAGGGTGAACGCACTGCTCACCGACCTCGTGCCAGAGGACCGCGTGTACCGGGTCGACCACTTCCTCGGGGAGGCGACCGTGCTCAACATCCTCGGCATGCGGTTCGCCAATCGCATCATGGAGCCGGTGTGGACCGCGGAACACGTGGAGCGCATCGACGTGGTCGCGGACGAGACGCTCGCCCTCGAGGGCCGCGCCGGGTACTACGACTCCGCGGGCGCGCTCGTCGACATGCTCCAGTCCCACCTGCTGCTGGTGATGGCGCTGGCGACGATGGATGCACCCGCGCGCCTCGACGCCACCGAACTCCACGACCTCATCGTCACCACGCTGCGTGCGACGCGCGTGTGGGATGGCGATCCGCTCGTCTCCTCGCGCCGGGGCCGCTACACCGCCGGGCGGGCGGGTGGCAGGGACGTGGTGTCCTACGCGGATGAGGACGGCGTCGACCCGGCTCGGGGGACCGAGACGTTCGCCGAGGTCGTCCTGGAGATACGGAACCAGCGGTGGGCCGGGGTGCCGGTGTTCCTGCGGTCGGGCAAGGCGCTGGGCGAGGATTCGATGCGGGTGACGGTGGCGTTCCGGCCGCCGCGCCACGTGCCCGGGGCGTTCTCGGGGGGTGTTCCGCCGACCCGGCTGACGATCGGGATCGCGCCCGACCGGGTGTCCCTCGACCTGGCGACGAACGCGGCCGACGACCGGTTCACGCTCGAGAGCACCCGCCTGTCCGCTGACCTGGGGGACAGCGAGCTGCTGCCGTACGGGGAGGTCCTCGGACGCATCCTCGACGGCGACCGACTGCTGACGGTCCGCGGTGACGTGGCCGAGGAGTGCTGGCGGATCCTCACTCCGGTGATCGAGGCGTGGGAGGCCGGCGGGGTCCCGCTCGAGGAGTACGAGGCGGGTTCCGACGGCCCGGCGGTGGGCGACCGCCGGGAATGACCCGGCCCCGGGTCCGTGGGCGGAACCGGGGCCGGGAGCTGCGGTTGGGCGGGGTCAGCCCCTGCCGCGTTCCGCCGCTTCTCGGACGGCACCCTCGTCGACCCCGTCGGGGTGGCTCACGTAGTGGACGATGCTGGCGACGAGTCCGCCCCAGATCACGAGCAGGAACAGGACCATCATGATGATCGCGGGAGCATCCATTGCTCAGGCCTCCTTGGTCTTGCGGGGGGACGCCGTCGCACCGGACGGGCGGTCGGCGGCGGGAGGGGTGAGGCCCTCCTCGTAGGCGAAGTCGCTCGGATCGTCGTCGACCGTCGGGGGGCCGTCGAGCTGACGGGACCCGCGCCACGGCAGGAGGGACAGGACCACCGACAGCACGAGGATCGTGGCGATCATGCCCCAACCCCAGACGCCGAGGACGGATGCCTCGTACCCCTCGTACGGTTCGGAGATCAGGGTCATGATCTCGCGGATGAGGGAGTAGCCGAGCACGAGCGGCGTGATGACGGCCAGGCACACGATCCAGAACGTGCCCACCCTCCACGAGGACACCGAGTTGAGGTGATCGCGCAACTGCGGGGCGAGGCGCATGCCGAAGATCACCACGACCAACGCGATGAGCGAGATGCCGACGATGCCCAGACTGTTGACGAACTTGTCGAGGATGTCGAGATTCTGCAGGCCGGTCTCTGTGGGCATGAGAAGCAGGGAGATGGCGGCCATCGGGACACCCACCGCCAGCGTGGCCGCGGTGCGCGAGGACCCGATCTTGTCCTGGAAGGACGAGATGACCACCTCGGTGATGGAGATCAGGGACGTGAGGCCCGCCAGGATGAGGCAGACGAAGAACACGACGCCCCAGATCGGCCCGCCCGGCATCTGCGAGATGAGGGCGGGGAAGGCGATGAACGCCAGGCCCGGGCCGCCCCCGACATCGTCCCAGCCGGCTCCCGCCGACGTGGTCACCAGGAAGCCGAGGGTGGCGAAGACGCCGATGCCCGCGAGGACCTCGAACGCCGAGTTGGAGAAGCCCACGACCAGACCGGAGCTGGTGAGGTTGGTCTTGCGCTTGAGGTAGGACGAGTAGGTCAGCATGATGCCGAAGCCGACCGACAGGGAGAAGAAGATCTGACCGTAGGCGGCGATCCACACGGACCGCTCCGTGAGGACGCCCCAGTCGGGCGTGAAGAAGTTGTTGAGACCCTCGAGCGCGCCGTCGAGGAAGAGGGAGCGGACCACCAGGGCCGCGAACAGAGCGACCAGGAGCGGGACGAAGAACATCGCGGTTCGTCCGATGCCCTTCTGCACGCCGGCGAGGAGGACGCCGAGGGTGACGATCCAGACCACCGCGAGGACGATGGCGATGCCCGGCACGAAATCGATGCCGAACCCACTGCCCGCGCGGAGGAAGTCCTCGGCGAAGAAGGTCGCGGACTCCTCGTAGGTCGAGCCCCACCGCTCATCGACGGAGAACCAGGCGTAGCTGGCGGCCCAGGCGATGATGACCGCGTAGTAGACCGCGATGACGAAGGAGACCAGGACCTGGATCCACCCGATGGGTTCGGCGAACCGGTTCATCCGCCGGAAGCTCAACGGGGCGGATCCGCGGAAGCGGTGACCGATGGCGTAGTCGAAGAACAACAGGGGGAGGCCCGCGGTGAGAAGTGCCACCAAGTAGGGCAGCAGGAAGGCGCCGCCACCGTTGTCGTAGGCTACGAACGGGAAGCGCCAGATGTTGCCCAGGCCGACGGCGGAGCCGATGGCGGCGAAGACGAAGACGGAGCGACGGGAAAACGTCTCCCGCGGCTTCACCCCGCTTCGGGTGGTTGGTCGTGTCATGGGACGACTCCTTGTCGACGGGCGGGCCCGCGGGCCCGCGCGGTCCTGTCATGGGACGGTGCGTGCGTCCCCGGCGTGTACCAACTTCTAGCCCGGCCGTTGCGTGTTGGTGACCGGATCGACGCAATCGCTGCATCGAGATGTGTGACTCGTGGGAATACGGTAAGCCCATGAGGACCGATATCGGCACACGAAGCGCGGAAAATCGCACGTCTGCATTCCGCGCGGTGGCGTCGGCGGTCGTCGCCGGTGTCCTCGCGGTGGGGGCGGTGAATCCGGCGATCGCCTCCGCTCCGAGCCCGACAGGCCCGGCCGGCTCACCGGCCCCCGTTGCGGCGCAGGATCCCGTGGTGGCGTCGGTCCCGGTGCCGGCCGACCTCGTGGAGGAGACGGGGTCGTGGTTCGCGCACGGATACACCCTGGATCTTCGCGCGGACGGGACGGGAACCTTCGCGGTGTGGGTCGGGGCCTTCGACGGGACCCGGATCGACGTGAGCCTCATCCCCGCTCCGGGGCCCGCCACCGTCGCAGAAGTGGTGGGTGTCGAGACGGTCGGCGCCGGCGCCCTGGGGCCGGACGGGACACCGGGCATCGGGGGACTGGTGACCATCGCCTTCGGCGCTCCGGTGCGGACGGCGCATGTCGAGTGGACGTCGGGGCCGCGACGCCTCTCCGCCGATCTGTGTCCCACGGAAGGCCTCGACGCGGTCGCCATGGCGATCCTGCGCTGCGGCGCCTGACGCAACCGGTCGCTGTCCGCGACACGCCGTGGGGGGCGTCCGCGACACGCCGTGGGGGGTCGAGGAACGCCTGAGAACGAGATAACGATCAGGTAACGGGACCGTCGGCAAACCTGAGGCCCCCCTCACCTGTCGATATGAGGCTCGCGTCATGTCCGGATGTGACACGGATCACCCGACGCGCGATCACCGGGTCGCGTGTTTCGGTCGCGCGTACCCCCTCAAGCTGAGGAACCCCTCAAGTTCGTGTGGCAATCTGTGTCCTGCGCCGTAACCGCTGGCCGGCCGACGCGATGTCCCTGACGCAGTGCCCAAGGAGTTCCCCACGTGACGATCGATGACCGCGACCTCACCCCCCGCCCGCTCGAGACCGGCTTCGCCGCCCGCCGCGGCGCCCCCGCTCTCGCAGACGAGCTCCGTGAGGGCACGGCCTATGCGCTCGCCTTCGGTGGACAGGGCATCGCCTGGCGCGACGCGCTGAGCGACCTCATCGACGGCACGGGTATCGGACCGGAGCTCCAGGACCTCGTCGACGCCTCCGTCGCGTTGACCGAGCCCGTCCACGACGAGATCGCCGTCGTCCGCACGCACGGCTTCCGGCCCATCGAGTGGGCCAACACCACCACCGGTGAGGACGAGGACGGCGCGGACCTGCCCGACGACGCCTCCCTCTCCGCTGCCGCGGTCTCGCTGCCCGCGGTGCTGCTCACGCAGATGGGTGCCCTGCGGGCTCTCGCCGCCGAGGGCTTCGACGTCAATGACACGACCCCCGCGGCCGTGGTCGGCCACTCCCAGGGCATCCTCGCCGTCGAGTCGGTGGAGACCTTCGGGTCCATCGACGACCGGCTGCTGGCCGTCGCCGAGCTCATCGGCGCCGCCGCCACCCTGGTCGGACGGCGCGTCGGTCTGTTCCGCCGCGGCGAGGCGAGCCCCATGGTGGGAGTGTCGGGGATCGACGGCGAGGACCTGCGCACGCTGGTCGACGAGCTGTTCGCCGGCGTCGACGCCACGATCCGCCCCACCGTCTCCATCCGCAACGCGCAGCGCCGTCACGTCGTGGTCGGTCGACCGGACGATCTCGAGGAGCTGCGTCGCCACTGCGCCGACCTCGAGGCTGAGTCGCGTCGTCGCCGAGAGGCCAAGCTCACCGGCGGCGAGATCTTCGCCCCCGTCTTCGACCCGCTCGACGTCGAGGTCGGGTTCCACCACCCCGCGATGGCCCCGGCCGTCGACGTCGTCTCCCGCTGGGCGGAGCGCTGTGGCCTGGACGCCGACCGCGCCGCCCACCTCGCCCGCCAATTCTTCGCCGAGCCGGTCGACTGGGTCGAGGAGATGGCCGAGACCCTGCACGCCGGGGCCCAGTGGATCCTCGACATGGGCCCGGGCGAGGCGCTGACCCGCCTCAACCGCTCCGTGATCCGCGGCCAGGGCGTCGGCGTGGTCGCCGCCGCCACCCGCGGCGGCCTGCGCAACCTGTTCACCCCGGGTGCGACCCCGCCGATCGAGCGGCCGTGGACCGCGTTCCAGCCGCAGTTGGTCACCCTGCCCGACGGCAGCGTCCACGTGGAGACCTCCTTCACCCGCCTCACCGGCTGCTCGCCGATCCTCCTCGCCGGAATGACGCCGACCACCGTGGATCCCGCGATCGTCGCCGCCGCGGCCAACGCGGGCCACTGGGCCGAGCTCGCCGGCGGCGGCCAGGTCACCGAGGCGATCTTCGCCGAGAACACCCAGCGCCTCACCGAGCTCCTCGAGCCCGGTCGCAGCGCGCAGTTCAACTCGCTGTTCCTCGACCCCTACCTGTGGAAGCTGCAGGTCGGAGGCAAGCGTCTCGTCCAGCGTGCCCGCGCCGCGGGAGTGCCCTTCGACGGTGTGATCGTCACCGCCGGCATCCCCGAGCTCGACGAGTCGGTCGCCCTCATCGAGGAGCTCACCGAGGCCGGCCTGCGGCACGTGAGCTTCAAGCCGGGCACCGTCGCCCAGATCCGCCAGGTCGTGCGCATCGCCGCCGAGGTCCCCCACATGCCGGTGATCGTCCAGGTCGAGGGCGGCCGCGCCGGCGGTCACCACTCGTGGGAGGACCTCGACGCCCTCCTGTTGGCCACCTACGCCATGCTGCGCGAGCGGCCCAACGTCGTCCTCTGCGTCGGCGGTGGCATCGGCACCCCCGAGCGGGCGGCCGACTACCTGACGGGGTCCTGGGCCAACGCCCACGGCTACCCGGCCATGCCCGTCGACGGCATCCTCGTCGGCACCGCCGCCATGGCCACCCTCGAGGCCACCACCAGCCCCCAGGTCAAGCAGATGCTCGTCGACACCGTCGGCGTCGACGCCTGGGTCGGTGCCGGCCAGGCCGACGGCGGCATGGCCTCCGGCCGCAGCCAGCTCGGTGCGGACATCCACGAGATCGACAACACCGCCGCGCGCACCGGGCGCCTCCTCGACGAGGTCGCCGGTGACGCCGACGCCGTCGCCGCCCGCCGCGACGAGATCATCGCCGCGATCAACGGCACCGCCAAGCCCTACTTCGGCGACCTCGACTCCATGACCTACGAGCAGTGGCTGCGCCGCTTCGTCGAGCTCTCCCTCGCCCCCGGCGCCTCCGTCGACGGGTCGAGCACCCACACCACGGACGACTTCGACCTGGGCGCCGACTTCGGCGGCGACGTGGCCGACTGCACCCGCTCGGTGTGGCTCGACCCCACCATCCGCGAGCGCTTCCACCGCATGGTGCAGCGCACCGAGGCACGACTCGACGCCGCCGACACCGGTCGCATCGTCTCGGCGTTCCCTCGCGAGGAGTCCATGGAGCGCCCGGCCGA
>NZ_JAALDN010000397.1 GCF_014144855.1 Dietzia maris
GGACCGCGACTTCAGCTGCTTCTACCTCCGTGATGGCGAACTCCTTGCTGCAGACTGCATCAATCGTCCCCGTGATTTCATGCTCAGCAAACAGGTCATCACACAGCAGCGTCCTTTCGTCCGGACCGATTTCGCCCATACGGGTTCTCCCGATTCCTTGCGCAATGGGTAAGCCAGTCCCGAGCGAGACTCGCACGGTCAGCGGCGGAGCCTCGACGAACGGCGCTGACATCCCACTGGCGCAGCAAGAGAGCCCGGTTCGTGCCCGCCTGCCGTTCAGAAAGGAACTCTGATGACTCGCCAGACGCTCATCGAGAACTATCCACATCGGGTCGGGGGGCACTGCGGCTCAGCCGCGATGCGAGACCTCCTGCACTGGCAAGGCCTCGGCTGGGAAGAACCGCCCGATGAAGGTCTCGTCTTCACCCTCGGGGGGTCACTTGGCCTGTCCTACTTGCGCTCGAGCGACCTCTTCCCGCCGCTTTATCTGGTAGGGAGAGACTCCGATTTCGAAGTAAGTCTCCCCCATCTACTGGGCGCACAGGTCCAAGTGCTCACGACCGACGATCCCCGAGAAGGATGGTCGTGGATTAGCCAGGAGGTCGATGCCGGAAGGCCAGCCCTGATATGGGGCGACATCGCGGAGTTGCCCTACCTGCGGGTTCGGCTCCAAATGAGTCGCCACGATATCGTGGTAATTGGTTACGACGAGGCGGAGAGGATCGCCTTCGTTGTTGACAACGACCGTGCCGAGGTCCAAAAGGTTCCGTTCGACGCTCTCGCTCGAGCACGGTCGTCGATGTCATTCCCACAACCGACACGTCACACCACGTACCGCATCGCCTGGCCGCATGAGTTACCAGACCTTGCGCAGGTTGCCGCAGCGGCTTTCCGTCAATCGGCAGCGAACATGCGCCACCCAACTCCGCCAGGAGTCGTTGATCTCACGACCGCGGTGAGCGGTTCCGAAGGCTTAGCAGCGGTCGCCCAGCTCGCCGCTGATGTCCGGACTTGGTCCCATCTACCGGCTGACGAACTCGAGATCCTCTTATTCAGCTTGAGCGCTTTCATCGAGAAGGCCGGCACCGGTGGCGGCCTGTTCCGAAAGCTGCTCGCTGACGGCTGCGCGGACGTGGCACGTTTGACCGGTGACCTCGCGACCGAAGATCTCGCCGTAGCCGCCAGACACTGTGCACAGACATGGACGGAGGCCGGCCGAGCCGGGATCGAGCACGAGGTCGATGTGCGTACTCGGCTGGAACGTGTGGCTTCGGCGGTTAGCCTCCTGCCCACGCTCGAGCTTCAACTGGCTGAAGCTCTGGAGTCAGCTTCGCGATCGCTTGCAGCAGCCTGACTAATCGGGAAGTCAAAACTGGACGGTAGAAGTTCCGGCCGCACTCAGACTGCAGCGGATGGCTCGCCGCCGCTCGCACCGAAACGACCGGGCTCTAGGGTTGCCTCGCCACCTCCCCGGCGACCTCGGCGATCGAGCGGTCACACCCATCCGACAAGAAGAAGCCCCGATTTAGCGAGATCCGCCGGCGCCAGGGATCCTTCTATGTTTGTCAAGCGGGCATGTGGACAGGTTCCGCTGCGCTGAGAGTTCGGTAGATCTGCCGGGCCAGGTACCGCTTGAGGCAGCGTCGAATTTCCTTGGTCGTTCGCCCCTCGGCGCTCCGTCGTTCGACGTATGCGCGGGTGTCCGGGTCGTGGGTCATTCGGGTCAGGACCGCCATGTGCAGGGCTCGGTTTAGCCGCCTGTCGCCGCCGCGATTGAGCCGGTGTCGAACGGTGTTCCCGGAGGATGCGGGGATAGGATTGACGCCTGCGAGGGAGGCGAACGCTGCCTCGGATCGCACTCTTCCGTGATGCGACCAGACGGTCAGGCAGACAGCGGCGGTCACGGGTCCGATGCCGGTCTTATCCAGCAGTGAGGTGGCCTGGCTTGCCTTGACGAGCTCGGTCATCCGCGAGCTGTTGGCGGCGAGCTGTTCGTCGAGCTCGACCACTCGTTTGGCCAGGCGGATTGCTTCGAGGCGGGCGGTGGCCTCACCGAGGCCCTCATCGCGTGCACGCCACCGGGAGACGGCGAGGAGCTGCGTCCCAGTCAGTGCCCGGCGGGCGTCGATTCCGAGGTCGACGATGCGCAACAGCGCGATCAGCGCGTTGATGGTGGCGGTGCGCTCCGAGGTCATGTGGTCGCGGGCGGTCACGAGTACCCGCAGCGCCGCTCGCACGCCGTCTGCCATACGCGGACGGCGTAGCTGGTCGCACTCCAGAGCGAGCACTGCAGCGGCGATGCGATGAGCATCCAGCGGGTCGGACTTGCCCACCCCTCGATTGGCCCTCGTGTTCATCCGGGCTGCTTCAACGACCTCGAAGCCTGCCTGTTCGCAGGCCGCGGCAAGACCGGCACCGTAGGTGTTTGGGACGCCCTTCGGAAAGCGCGGTT
>NZ_JAALDN010000398.1 GCF_014144855.1 Dietzia maris
ACTCCGCTGTCCGAAATCGACGCGGCAGGTCAAAGAGCGATCCGAACTGGCCGATGTGCGGCTTGCCCGATGTGCTCTACGTCGATCACGGGACCGACTTCACCAGCCACCATCTCGCCCAGACCGCCAAGTACCTGCACTTTCAGATCATCTACTCGACCATCGCCAGGCCACAGGGCCGCGGCAAGATCGAGCGAATCTTCGGCACGATCAACACCGAACTCCTTGCCGAGCTGCCGGGCTATCTCACTCGCGGTCAGCGGCACCCCGAGCCGGTACTGACGCTGCCCGAACTCGACACCGCGATCGGCGAGTTCATCGGTGCCAAGTATCACCACCGCACCCATCCGGAGACTGGCGACAGCCCCTACCGGACCTGGATCGGCGACGGGTGGCTTCCCCGCCTGCCCGAGACCGTCGATGATCTCAACCTGCTGCTGCTGACCGTGGCCAAAACGCGCATCGTCCACCGCGACGGAGTGCGCTTCCAGGGCCTGCGGTACGTCTCACCACTGCTGGCCGCCTACGTCAAAGAACAGGTCGTGATCCGTTACGACCCCCGCGACATCTCCGAAATTCACGTCTTCCACAAGAACCAGTACATCTGTAAGGCCGTGGACCCCGATCACGCATCGACCACAGTCAGCCTCAAAGACATTCAACACGCACGCGCAGCCCGCCGACGCGAGCTACGCGGCCAGATCACCGAGCGCATTGCCGTCGTCACCGGCCACCAAGACCCCTCATTTCCGGCCCCGGCGGCACCGACCCCACCCGCCCAGAGGAAGACGAAACTTCGCACCTACCTGGAGGATGACTGATGTCTCCGCAACGGTTCATCGCCACCAAACAGCACCGCAGATTCGTCGAGTTCGCCGACGCCGTACGCCGGCAACACACCATCGGCATCTGCTACGGCCAAGCCGGGATCGGTAAAACACTGTCTGCCAGACGGTATGCGAACTGGCACAAAGCCGAGCGACTCCTCGAAGAATGGGGACCACGCGATGACTCCGATTTCCCGATCTATGCCGCACTGGCCAGGAAACGGACAGTCTTCTACACCCACGCGGTCCTGAGCACCCCGCGTCAGGTCAGAGACGATCTCACCGGACTGACGGTCCAGGTATCTGCGTGCATCGACGAGCATCTGATCAACACCGGCGAACTGCAGACACGACCCAGACACCTGCGAAAGTACGTCGAGCTGATCATCATCGACGAGTCCGACCGACTCAATGCCACCGCCCTGGAAATGGTGCGAGACCACTACGACCGCGACAACGTCGCCGTCATCCTCATCGGCATGCCCGGGATCGAGAAGAGATTCAGCCGCTACCCGCAGCTTTACAGCCGCGTCGGATTCGCACACGAGTACCGGCCACTGAGCAAAGACGAACTGCGATTCGTACTCGAACGTCGCTGGCCCAAATACGGCCACCCCCTCGACCCCGACGACTTCACCGACGCTCAAGCCCTCGCCGCGATCACACGGATCACCCGCGGCAACTTCCGCCTCGTCGACAGACTGTTCACGCAGATGGAGCGCATCATGCAGATCAACGAGCTCAACACCATCACCGACGACGTCGTCGAAGCCGCCCGATCCACCCTCGTCATCGGCATCACCTGACACCGCCAAACGAACCTGCGAAATCCCGCCAAACGAAGGTAAGAGTCACAGCAGCGATCGTTGGCGGCGTTCCGTCCCGCACGGGTGTACTCGACAAACCACATTGCTGCTAAGGAGTACTGGGGAGATCTACGAGCGTCGCCAGCGGTCAGTGGCGAGGATCAACCGGCTCTCCGAAAAAACAGAGACTGACAAGCCCCTCTGGCAACCGACGCGTCTCCGGTCCGCGCAGTCTGGCGACCAGGCGTCAGCCGAGCAGCCCCTCGGCCGCGATCCGCCAGTCCTCGACCGGCGGCGTCAGCACGTTCTCGCCGAGCACCTGCACCAGCACGGTCGAGGCCCCTGCGTCCAGGTGCTCCTGCACCCGCGCCCGCGTCGCCTCGACCCCGCGGGTGACCATCGCGTGCTTGAGCCGATCGCTGCCCCCGCGCACGTAGTCCGACTCGTCGAACCCCTGCCGGGTCCACGAGTTCCGATAGTTCGGCAGGCCCGTATAGACGTTGAGGTGATCGTGGGCCCGCGACCGCCACACCTCGTCGTCGTCGTCGACCCCCTCGGCCACCACCGCGGCGTGCTCCACGACCAGGGCCGGCCCGTCGTCGGCGGTCCCGCCGAGGATCTCGCGCGCCCGCGCGGTGTGCTCGGGCAGCGTCAGGTACGGGTGGGCGCCGGCGGTGCGATCGCGCGACAACTCGAGCATCCTGGGGCCGAGCGCGGCGAGCACGACCGGCGGCATCGTGTCCTCGCCCGCCGCCATGGGTTGAGTCCGGTCGAGCGCGTCGAGGTACTCACGCATCGCCGACAGCGGCCGCCCGTAGTGGTGACCACGGTGGCGCTCGACCAGCGGCGCGTGCGAGACGCCGAGGCCCAGGACGAACCGGCCCGGGTGCATGGCCTTGATCGTCCGGGCGGCCGCCCCCGCCGCCGAGGCGTCGCGGCCGTAGATGTTGGCGATGCCGGTGCCGATCGCCATCCGGCGCGTGGCGCCCAGGTACAGCTGCGCGGCGGTGAACGCTTCCCGGCCGACGGCCTCGCCGAACCACAGCGAGCCCCAGCCCTGGTCGTCGAGCTCACCGAGGACGTCGGGAATCGCCGCCGGCGTCAGTCCCTCCAGCGAGCCGGTCCACAGGCCGATCCGGCCGAGCTGCTCGCGACCTGCGGGGCGGTGGCGGGTTCGGTGGGATGCACTGTCCTGGAGGGCACTCATGTTCCCGAGTGTGCCCGACCCCGTCGTCGCCGGGCCGGCCATTCGCCGCAAACGGCCGCGGCCGTCGACCCGGTCGCGACACACTGAGCTGACACGTGTTGCAGCGACACGCGGCACACCCCCGGGCACCGAGGAGACGAGACGCCGATGTACGAGTGGTCCGAGACCGACCTGATGATCCGCGACGCCGTGCGCGGCTTCATCGCCAAGGAGATCCGCCCCCAGCTCGACGCCCTGGAGAGCGGTGAGATCCCGCCCTACCCGATCATCCGGAAGCTGTTCGCCGAGTTCGGCATCGATGCCATGGCCCGCGACGGGGTCGAGAAGATGCTGGCGAAGGAGCGGGCGCGCGAGACGGTCGGCGCGGCGGCCGGGACTGGGACCGCGGGCGGCGAGGCAGCGGGCGGCGGGGTTGCATCCGGTGACGCGCCGCGCGGCGACGGCGGGAGGGGGGACGACGACGAGGACGGCGATTCCGGCGGAGCCCCCGAGAACCGGGACTCCATGATGGCCGTGGTGACCAGTGAACTGGCCGGCGCGTGCATGGGGCTGGTCTCCGCGCTCGGCGTGAGCCTCGGGCTGGGCGCGACCACGATCATGTCCCGCGGGACGCTCGCGCAGAAGGAACGCTGGTTGCCCGGCATCGTGACCATGGAGAAGGTCGCGTCATGGGCGATCACCGAGCCGGACTCCGGTTCCGACGCCTTCGGCGGCATGCGCACCTACGTGCGGCGCGACGGCGAGGACTACATCCTCAACGGCCAGAAGACCTTCATCACCAACGGGCCGTACGCGGACGTGATGATCGTCTACGCCAAGCTCGACGAGGGGTCGGGTGGAGCGGGCAGCACGGGTCCGGCCACGGACGCCGACAAGCGCGACCGCAAGGTGCTGACGTTCGTACTGGACAAGGGCATGGAGGGCCTCACGCAGGGTGCTCCCTTCAAGAAGATGGGCCTGCACAGTTCCCCGACCGGGGAGCTGTTCTTCGACAACGTCCGCCTCGGCAGGGACCGGCTGCTCGGCGAGTCCGAGTCCGGTCGCGGGGGCGACGGCCGCGAGTCGGCGCGGTCGAGCTTCACCGCCGAGCGGATCGGGGTGGCCACCATGGCGCTGGGCATCATCGAAGAGTGCCACCGGCTGTGCGTCGACTACTCCCGCGAGCGCACCCTGTGGGGCCAGGAGATCGGGCGCTTCCAGCTGATCCAGCTCAAGCTGGCGAAGATGGAGGTCGCGCGGATGAACGTGCGCAACATGGTCTTCAACTCCATCGAGCGCGCCCGTGCCGGCAAGCCGCTCTCGCTCGCGGAGGCGTCGGCGATGAAGCTGTACTCGTCCGAGGCGGCCACCGAGGTGGCGCTGGAGGCCGTGCAGTTGTTCGGCGGCAACGGGTACATGGCCGAGTACCGGGTCGAACAGCTCGCCCGCGACGCCAAGTCGCTCATGATCTACGCGGGCAGCAACGAGATCCAGGTGACCCACATCGCGAAGGGGCTCCTCGCCCGGTGAACCGTGGTCCGGTTGCTCCTGCGTCCCGCTCTCGTACCGTCAGTACATGGCCACCGAGATGTTGCACACGTACATGCAGGACCACCACGCCGGTGCCGCCGCCGGGATCGACCTGTTCCGCCGCGTGGCCGAGGACCACGACGACCCGGAGACCAGGAAGGTCGTCTCCCGCATCGGCGACGAGACCGTGGACGACCTCAAGAGCCTCGAGGAGCTCATGACGCTGGCGGGGACGTCACCCTCGATCCTCAAGGACCTGCCCGCCAAGGCCGCCGAGAAGTTCGGCCAGCTCAAACCCAATCGCCGTGCCGCCGAACGTTCCCCGCTGAGCGACCTGGTCGAGCTCGAGGCACTGACCCTCGCCGTGACGGGCAAGACGCTCGGCTTCAAGGCGTTGCTCGACATCGACGACCCCCGGCTCCCCCGGCCCACGCTGGAGAAGCTGGTCGAGCGTGCGGAGCAGCACGGACGCGAATTGGAGAAGCTCCGTCTGCGGTGCACGGACGCGCTGAAGAAGAAGTGACCGGGCGGGGCGACGCGGGGGTCTGCCGCCGGTTCTATCCGACTCCGCTGCAGGCCCCGGCGTTGGTCGTCCCCGACCTCGGTCAGACGTTCCGAATCGCGATCGACCGGGTGTTGAGATAGCACTCCATGGCCTCGGGACCGGCCTCGGGACCGGCCTCGGAGCCGTAACCCGAGTCCTTCACCCCGCCGCCCGACGGCCGCCACGCGGACGACAGACGACCACATCCGCTACTCCCCCTCGGGATCCGCTACTCCAATCGGAATAGCGGATCCGTAGGGCGGGTAGCGGATGTGGTCGAACGGTCGAACGGGCGGTTCGGCGCGTCAGGCCCTGGCGCCCTGCTGATCCTTGACCGCGGCCAGGATGTCGTCGACGCGGTCCTTGGCGTCGCCGAACAGCATCTGGGTGTTGTCGCGGAAGAACAGCGGGTTCTGGACGCCGGCGTAACCGGCGGCCATCGACCGCTTGAACACGATGACGTTCTCGGCCTCCCAGACGTGGAGCACGGGCATACCCGCGATCGGGCTACCCGGGTCCTCGGCGGCATCCGGGTTCACGGTGTCGTTGGCACCGATGACCAGCACCACGTCGGTGTCCGCGAAGTCGTCGTTGATCTCGTCGAGCTCGAGCACGATGTCGTAGGGGACCTTGGCCTCGGCCAACAGGACGTTCATGTGGCCGGGCAGGCGACCGGCGACCGGGTGGACGGCGAAGCGCACGTCGACGCCACGCTCACGCAGGGTGCGGGTGAGGTCGGCGACCGGGTACTGCGCCTGCGCCACGGCCATGCCGTAACCGGGGGCGATGATCACACTCGAGGCATCCGCCAGCATCTCGGCCGCACCGGCGACATCGATCTCGGTGTGCTCGCCGTGGTCCTTGCCCTCGCCCGATGAGGCCTCGATACC
The DNA here is from genome assembly GCF_014144855.1 of Dietzia maris. Lineage (GTDB taxonomy): Bacteria > Actinomycetota > Actinomycetes > Mycobacteriales > Mycobacteriaceae > Dietzia > Dietzia kunjamensis. Next base: position 5,784 of record NZ_JAALDN010000398.1, read on the forward strand.
GAAGCCGCCCATGATGACGGAGAAGAACGAGCGGTTCATCGCCTTGCACATGATGTAGGACAGGTACGCGCCCGAGGAGCCGACCAGCGCGCCGGTCACGATGAGCAGATCGTTGCCCAACAGGAAGCCGGTGGCCGCGGCGGCCCAGCCGGAGTACGAGTTGAGCATCGACACCACGACCGGCATGTCGCCGCCACCGATGCTGGCGACCAGGTGCCAGCCCAGGGCCAGCGCCAGGGCGGTGACCACGATGAGCATCCACAGCGCGGGGGAGATGACGAACCACACGGTCAGCGCGACGAACGCCACGAGGATGCCGAGGTTGATGAGGTTCTTGCCCGGCAGCACCAGCGGTGCGGACTTCATCTTCCCCGACAGCTTGAGGTAGGCGACGATCGAACCGGTGAAGGTGACGGCGCCGATGAACACGCCGATGAACACCTCGGCGTGGTGGATGCCGAGCAGCGAACCGGTGAGCTCACCGTGCAGCTCGGGCTCCAGGTAGCCGTTCCACCCGACCAGCACGGCGGCCAGGCCGACGAACGAGTGCAGCAGGGCGATGAGTTCGGGCATCTCGGTCATCTGCACGCTGCGCGCGCGCATCAGGCCGATGACGGCGCCGATGGCGACGGCCACGACCATCAACACGATGCCGATGGTGGCGGGCTGGTGGTCGATGACCAGCGCGACGGTGGCGACCAGGGCCAGCGCCATGCCGGCGATGCCGAAGGTCAGGCCCCGGCGGGCGGTCTCGTGCTTGGACAGCCCGGCGAGCGACAGGATGAACAGCAGTGCGGCGACCAGGTAGGCCGCATTGGCGGCGGTCTCAACAGACATCTGCTCAGGCTCCCTTCGAGAACATGCCGAGCATGCGACGCGTCACGGCGAAACCGCCGAAGACGTTGATGGACGCGACGAGGATCGCGATGGCGGCGAGCGCCAGGCCGAGGGTGTTGTCGATCCCGACCTGCAGCAACGCACCCACGACGATCACTCCGGATATCGCGTTGGTCACGGACATCAACGGGGTGTGCAGCGCGTGGTGCACGTTGCCGATGACGTAGTAGCCGATCACGATCGCCAGCACGAACACCGTGATGTGGCGCGGGATGTCCCCCGGCGCGACCGCGGTGAGCAGCAGCAGCAACGCCATGCCGGCGGCGATCAGGCCGAGCTTCGCGCCGGCCGACATCTTCTTCTTCTCAGGCTTGGGCTCGACCGGTTCGGGGGCAGCGGCCGCCGCGGGGGCGGCACTGACCTGCACCGGCGGGGGCGGCCACATGATCTCGCCGCCCCGTGTCACCGTCACTCCGCGCTGGACCACGTCGTCCATGTCCAGCGCCCACGCGCCGTCCTTGCCCGGCGTGACCAGCTTGGTCAGGTTGACCAGGTTGGTGCCGTACAGCTGCGAGGCCTGGGCGGGCAGCCGCCCGGCCAGGTCGGTGTAACCGATGATCGTGACACCGCCCTCGGTGACGACGACCTGGTCGGGGACGCTGCCCTCGACGTTTCCGCCCTGCGCGGCCGCCATGTCGACGATGACCGAGCCGCGCTTCATCGTCGCGATGTCGGCGGCCGTGATCAGGCGCGGTGCCTGCCGACCCGGGATCAGCGCGGTGGTGATGATGATGTCCACGTCGGCTGCCTGCTCCGAGTAGAGGTTCGCCGCGGCCCGGTCGTAGGCCTCACTGGTGGCCTTGGCATACCCGTCGGTGGAGACGACCTTCTCCTCCTCGGGCACCTCCACGGGCAGGTACTCGCCACCGATGGATTTGACCTGGTCGGCCACCTCGGGGCGCGGATCGGTCGCGCGGACGATGGCACCCAGGCTCGAGGCGGCCCCGATCGCGGCGAGACCCGCCACGCCGGCACCCGCGACGAGGACCTTGGCCGGCGGAACCTTGCCCGCCGCGGTGACCTGGCCGGTGAAGAACCGCCCGAAGTGGTGCGCGGCCTCGATCACGGCGCGATAACCGGCGATGTTGGCCATCGACGACAACACGTCCATCGACTGCGCCCGCGAGATACGCGGGACCGCATCCATCGCCAGCGCGGTCACGCCGCGCTCGGCGAGCACACCGAGAAGGTGCTCGTTCTGCGCCGGGGCCAACAGGCCCACCAGCGTCGCGCCCGACCGGACCCGCGCCACCTCGGCCTCGGTGGGCACGGCGACCTTCATCACCACGTCCGCCGACCACGCGGCGTCACCATCGGCCAGCTCGGCACCGGCCTCCGCGTACGCGGCATCCGCGAACTCCGCGCGCGTACCGGCGCCGTGCTCCACCACGACCCGGTATCCCAGGCCGATCAGCTTCGCCACCGTCTCGGGCGTCGCCGCCACGCGGTTCTCCGCCGGGTTGGACTCGGCGACCACACCGATCACCGACGGCGCGACACCGGCATCCCGGACATCGGAGTCCGGCTTCATATCAGGGATCTCTTCAAGGCTCGAAGCCATAGGGCATCCTTTTACTGCGTTGTGAGCGAGCCGACGCGTGTGCGCCGGCTCTGACGTCTCGAGTTTTGGCGTGTTCTATGTATTCTCCACAGGCCCGGCACGTGTGTGCCCGGGGTGCGCTCCAGTCACCGATCCGAGATCAGAGCTCACGAAGCGGCTCGGGGTGGGATGGTTACCCCTGCTTCGTCCACCGTTACGGCGTCGTCCTCCGGCGCGGGCAGGGTGGCGCCACGTCCACCGGAAGAACTTCCGGCAGAGCCTACGGGACACTCTGGACCGCGAACGAGCCGGTGGGATCGTTTTCGGGGACCTTGTGACGTAAGCCATACGCCTTGGTGCTTAGCGGCGTGAAATAAAAAGCACCCCGGATCATCAGTGACGATCCGGGGTGCTCCCGATCTGTGGGCGAAGGGGGACTTGAACCCCCACGTCCCGAAGGACACTGGCACCTGAAGCCAGCGCGTCTGCCATTCCGCCACTCGCCCGAGTAACGCCCGAATACGTTAACACGCGGCGTTCCGACCGCACTAATCGGCTGGTGAGGGCTTCCCTTCGGCTGGAAGCGTGCTTCCCACCGCCACCGCCTCTATGATCGACCGGATGCCGCCGCGGGCGGCGCGAGGACAGCCGGGCCGGCCAGATGGCCGGGCCCACCACGAGGAAGGAGGCGAGGCGTGGGGATCGTCGGGAAGTTCGAGCGCACCCTGCAGGGCGCGGTCGGCGACGCGTTCGCCCGCCTCTTCGGCGGGAGAGTCGTGGCGGCCGAGGTGGAGTCACAGCTCCGCAAGCAGGCGGAGGCCTCCCTCAAGGTGGTCGACGGGCACCTGTTGGTGTCCAACAGCTACTCCATCACCCTGGCCCGGTCGGACTACGCCTCTTTCACCGAGGACGAGGCCCTGGCCGTCAAGACCTTCTCCCGCCATCTGTCGGATCACATCTCCGAGCAGGGTTGGGAGACCTACGGCCCGGTCACCGTGACCTTCGTGGAGCGCGATGACCTCCACACCGGACAGATGCGTATCGACGGGGTCGTGGACCCCGACGCCGTCCCGTTCCACATCTCGGCCGCCGCACCGGCGCCGGCGCCGGATCATCCGGCGCCGTCGTCGCCGGGTGCGGACCGACGGGGCGTGGACGGGCCGAGTGCGAGCAAGGAGAACAGCGACATGCAGGCACCCGCTTCCAACTACCCGGTCTCGACCGGCCCCGGAGCCCGGAGCGCGGGCTGGGGTGGCCCGTCGGACGCCCCGACCCAGATCACCCAGGGCCGGGCCTCGCTGACGGTCACGCTGCACCTTGAGGACGGCTCGGGGCGGACGTTCCGCCTCCAGCGGGGCTCCAACCTGCTGGGACGCGGGCAGGACGCAGCGTTCCGCCTGCCCGACACCGGGGTGTCACGCCAGCACGCGGACATCCATTTCGATGGTCGGGAAGCGGTTCTCACCGACCTCGGCTCGACCAACGGCACCACGGTGAACGACGGGCCGATCCAGGACTGGCAACTCGCCGACGGCGACGTCATCAGGGTCGGACACTCGGAGATCACCGTCCGGTTCGACTAGCCTCGACACGGATGACCCCCGGAACCACCGGGGGCGGCCACACGTTGTCCGAGGTGAATCGGCGGGCGAGGGGAGGACGGCACCAGTGCAGGGACTCGTTCTGCAGCTCTCGCGCGGCCTGTTGTTGGCGCTGTTGTGGCTGTTCATCTACCTCACCCTGCGGGCGCTGAAGACCGACGTCTTCGGCAACGTGGGGATGAGGTCGTCCGGCCGCGGCGAGCGCCGGGGCGGCGTGTTCGGCCGCGGCTCCCGGGCGATCCGGCATCTCGTGGTCACCCAGGGCGCCCTCGCAGGTACCCGGATCACCCTGTCCGAGCAGCCGGTCCTGGTGGGCCGGGCCGACTCGTGCACCCTGGTGATCGACGACGACTACGCGTCCAACCAGCACGCGCGGCTGTCCCCGCACGGCCCCGACTGGTTCCTCGAGGACCTCGGCTCGACCAACGGCACCTATCTGGACAGATCACGGGTGACGACCCCGGTCAAGGTGGACGCCGGCACGCCGATCCGGATCGGCAAGACCGTGATCGAGCTGCGCACGTGACCCCGGCGCTCGTCTACACCGCGCGCTCACATCTGGGCATGGTGCGGGAGAACAACGAGGACTCGGCCTACGCCGGACCCCGTCTGTTGGCCCTCGCCGACGGCATGGGCGGCCACGCCGCGGGTGAGATCGCCAGCCAGTTCGTCGTGGCGGCGCTGGCGAGGCTCGACGAGGACGAACCGGGGCAGGATCTCACCGGGGCCCTGACCCGCGCGCTGACGGTCGGCAACGAGGCGATCGCCTCCCACGTCGAGGCGTACCCGGAGACCGACGGCATGGGGTGCACGGCCACCGCGCTGCTGTTCGACGGCCGCCGCATGGGCCTGCTCCACGTGGGTGATTCCCGGGCCTACCTGCTGCGTGACGGGACACTGACCCAGATCACCAAGGACGACACCTTCGTCCAGTCCCTCGTCGACCGCGGGGAACTCTCCGCCGACGACGCCCACACCCATCCGCGGCGCTCGCTCATCCTCAAGGCGCTGACCGGGGAGCCGGTGGAGCCGACCGCCGTCATCCGCGAGGCGCGGGTCGGCGACCGCTACCTGCTCTGCTCCGACGGCCTGTCCGACCCGGTGAGCACCGAGACGATCGCCGAGACGCTGGCCACCGGCACCGTCGAGGAGGCCGCGGACCGGCTGGTCCAGCTGGCGTTGCGCTCGGGCGGGCCGGACAACATCACGGTCGTCCTGGCCGACGTCCTGGACTCCCCGCGCGACGCGCCGGTCATCCCGGTGGTGGTGGGCGCGGCGTCGGGCGACGAGCCGGGCCAGATCGACCCCGCCGCCGACCCCTACTCCGACACCGCGGCCGGTAAGGCCGCCGCGTTCTCACGCGCCCAGGTCGCCTCACGCGGGGGAGCCGCCGGAACGTCCGGTGCCGCCGGGGAGTCGGGTGCCGGGCGTGGGAACGGATACGACGACGACGAGGTCGACGCCGCCCCACCGCGCGGCAGCAGATGGCGTTTCGCCCTGAGCATCGTCGGGGTGCTCGTACTGCTGGCCGGGATCGTGGGCGTGTCCGCGCTGCTCGTCCGCAGCAACTACTTCGTCACCGAGTCGGACAGCCAGGTCGTGGTGAAGAGGGGCATCTCCGGGGAGGTCTTCGGCATCTCGTTGGCCTCGGTCATCCAGGTGGGATGCCTGACCCGCGAGGGCGACCTGACCATGCACTCCCCCGATGCCATCCCCGCCGGATGCGACGTGTTCACCCTGGGGGACCTCCGCGAACCCGCCCGGGAGACCGTCCGGGCCGGGATGCCGTCGGGGAGCCTCGCCGAGGCGGGCGCCCAGGTCTCCCGGCTCACGGAGGACAACCTCCTGCCGCCGTGCGACCCCCGTGAGCAGCAGGAGCGCCCGCGCGAGCAGACCTCGTCGTCGTCCTCTCCCACCGAGTCGCCCTCTCCCACGGGTTCCCCCGCACCCACCGGGTCGCCGTCGCCCGGCGAGCCCGCCCCCACGGACGAACCGGCGACTCCCCCCTCCCCCACGACCCCCGCACCTGTGCCCGGGGAGACCTGCCGGGCGGTGAGCTGATTCATGTCCTCCTCCGCATCAGCCTCACCATCGTCGGCCTCACCCGCATCCGATCCCCGCGGCCAGGCGGTGCCCGACAGCCCGCGCCGGGGCAAGGAACTGGTCCTGCTCGTCGCCGCCGCGGTGATCGTCGGGTTCTCGCTGCTGCTCGTCCAACTCGCCCAGGAGCAGGAACTGTCCCTGGCGCTGCTGTGGATCACCCTGGCGTTCCTCGGCCTCGCCGGCGGCGCCCACCTGCTCATCCGCTGGCTCGCGCCCTACGCCGATCCGGTGTTGCTACCGGGCGTCGCGCTGCTCAACGGGCTGGGGCTGGTGCTCATCTACCGGCTCGACCTGTCGTACGCGGCCAACGCCGCGGCGGCCGGGAACGACCCGCCCGGCATGGACGTCACCCGGCAGCTGCTGTGGACGTTCCTCGGTCTGGCCGTGATGGCGGCCGTGCTGTACTTCCTGCGCGACCACCGCGTCCTGGCCCGGTACGGCTACACGATGGGGTTCGCCGGCCTCGCACTGCTGGCGATCCCGGCGCTGCTCCCCTCCCGGTTCTCCGAGATCAACGGCGCCAAGAACTGGATCATCCTGCCCGGGTTCACCATCCAGCCGGGCGAGTTCGCCAAGATCCTGCTCATCATCTTCTTCGCCTCGATCCTGGTGGAGAAGCGCGAGCTGTTCACCACCGCCGGCAAGCGCGTGCTGGGCGTGGACCTGCCGCGCGCCCGCGACCTCGGGCCGATCATCGTGGCCTGGTTCCTGTCCCTGGGCGTGCTGGTGTTCAACACCGACCTCGGCATGGCGCTCCTGCTGTTCGCCACCGTGCTCACGCTGCTGTACGTGGCCACCGAGCGGGTGAGCTGGCTGCTCATCGGCGTGGTCCTGGTCGCCGTGGGCGGCGTGCTGGCCTACGCCCTGTTCGGGCACGTTCGTGTGCGGTTCCAGATCTGGCAGGACCCCTTCGCGTTCTTCGACACCGGCGGCTACCAGAGTTCGCAGGCCCTGTTCGGCCTCGCCTCCGGCGGCATGGGCGGCACCGGGCTCGGCAACGGGCGACCCGACCAGGTGCCGTTCGCGAACACCGACTTCATCACCTCCACCATCGGCGAGGAACTGGGCCTGATCGGCCTCGCCGCGGTGCTGATGGTCTACGCGATCCTCATCCTCCGCGGCATCCGGGTGGGGCTGACCATCCGCGACAGTTTCGGCAAGCTCGTCGCCGTGGGCCTGGCGTCCACCATGGCCATCCAGATGTTCGTCGTGGTCGGCGGCGTCTCCACCCTCATCCCCCTCACCGGCCTGACCCTGCCGTTCATGGCCTACGGGGGCTCCAGCCTGTTGGCCAACTACGCACTGGTCGCCATCCTGCTGCGCCTGTCCCACGACGCGCGCCGGCCGCTGCCCACCCCACGTCAGGCACCGGCGCTGGCCGAGGCCGCCACCGGCATGATGCGGGCGCCCAAGTTGCGCGCGCCGGGCCGGAGGAACGGGTGAGCGCCGCGTGAACACCGCCATCCGACGGGTCGCGATCGCCGCCATGGTCATGGTGGTGGCGCTGCTGCTGCAACTGACCTGGGTCCAGGTCTTCCGCGCCGACGAGCTCCGTGCCGACCCCCGCAACACGCGGATGCTCCTCGACGAGTACTCCCGCCAGCGCGGCCAGATCACCGCCGGCGGACGGGTGCTGGCCATGTCCCTGCCGTCGGAGGGACGCTTCGAGTTCCAGCGCACCTACCCCACCGACCCGGTCGTGTTCGGCCCCACCGTCGGCTACTACTCGCTGCAGTTCGCCACCGCCGGGGTCGAGCAGACCCAGGACGCCTTCCTCAACGGCTCCGACCCGAGACTGCTGTCCCAACGGATCACCGGTCTGATCTCGGGCCGCACCCCGCAGGGCGGCTCGGTGGAGCTCACCCTGGACCCCGCGGGCCAGGAGGTCGCCTACGAGGCCCTGCGGCGCGGCGCGGGCCAGGGGCCGTTCGTGGGCTCCGTCGCCGCCGTCCGCCCCTCCACCGGTGAGGTGCTCGCACTGGCCTCCAGCCCGTCCTTCGACCCGGGCGCCCTGTCCAGCCTGGACCCGGAGGTCCGCGCGCAGGAGATGGCGCGCATCGAGCAGAGCCCGGACCGGCCGCTGCTCAACCACGCCACCCAGCAGTCCCTCCCGCCCGGCTCCACGATGAAGGTCATCACCACCGCCGCCGCGCTCGAGCAGGGCATGGGGCCCGAGACCCCCGTCTCCGGCGCCGACCGCACCCTGCTGCCGGGGACGTCCACCTACCTGGAGAACTACGCCGGCCAGACCTGTGGCGGCAGCACCGTCACCCTGCGCACGGCCCTCGAGAGGTCCTGCAACGTGCCCTTCGTCGAGCTGAGCCAGGAGATCGGCGCGGAGGCCTTCACCGAGATGGCGGAGAAGTTCGGCGTCGACGGCACCGCCCCGGACGACTTCGGCATCCCGGTCGCACCGTCGGGCCTGGGGCAGATGGAGGACGACGCCCAGCTGGCGATGAGTTCCATCGGGCAGAGCGACGTCCGGATGACGACCCTGCAGAACGCCATGGTGGCCGCGACCGTCTCCAACGGCGGGGTCCGCATGGAACCGCAACTCATCAAGACCCTGACGGCGCCCGATCTCTCCGTCGTCCAGGGCTTCACGCCCCGCGACGCCGCCCGCGCCCTCACCGACGAGCAGGCCGGCACCCTCACCGAGATGATGGTCGCCGCCGAACAGGGCGCCGGGGGCGGCTTGCCCGGGGTCACCGTGGCCTCCAAGACCGGCACCGCCGAGCACGGCGTGGACTCCTCCGAGTCCATCCCCTACACCTGGTACATCGCGTTCGTCCCCGGCCGTGACGTGGCGGTGGCCGTGGCGATCGAGTCCGGGCCCGGGGTCGATCGCAGCACCGTCGGGTCCACCTACGCCGCACCCATCGGTCGCGAGGTCCTGGGCGCGCTGCTGGGAGGGACGCCGTGAGTCTGAACTCCGGCGCGGTCCTGTCCGGCCGCTATCGCCTACTGCGCCTCATCGCCACCGGCGGTATGGGGCAGGTGTGGGAGGCCGACGACGGCGTCCTCGACCGCCACGTCGCCGTGAAGGTGCTCAAAGCCGAGTACTCCTCCGACCCCGAGTTCGTCGAGCGCTTCCGGTCCGAGGCCAAGGTCACCGCGAGGATCTCCCACCCCGGGATCGCCACCGTCTACGACTACGGGCAGATCGACGACCCCGCCTCCGGGAACCCGCTGTCCTACCTGGTCATGGAACTCGTGGTGGGCGAGCCGCTATCGGACGTCCTGGCCCGCGAGGGCACGCTGCCGATGCGGCACACCCTCGACATGCTCGAGCAGACCGGCCGCGCCCTCAACGCCGCCCACGCCATCGGCCTGGTCCACCGCGACGTCAAGCCGGGCAACATCCTCATCACGCCCGCCGGGCAGGTGAAGCTCACCGACTTCGGGATCGCCAAGTCCATGGGCGCGTCCGCCGTCACACAGACCGGGATGGTCGTGGGCACCGCCCAGTACATCGCGCCCGAGCAGGCCATGGGGAACGACACGTCCCCGGCCGGGGACGTGTACTCGCTCGGCGTGGTGGGTTACGAGTGCCTGGCCGGTCGACGGCCGTTCGTCGCCGACTCGCCGGTCTCCGTGGCGATGATGCACGTCCGCGACACCCCGCCGCCGCTCCCGGACTCGGTGCCCGGACCGGTCCGACGCGTCCTCGCCGAGGCCATGGCCAAGGACCCCGGCCGGCGCTACCCGGACGGCGAGGCCTTCGCCGAGGCGATCGCCGACCTCCGGGCCGGTCGCGATCCCCGTCTCCCGGGCGCGTTCCT
>NZ_JAALDN010000039.1 GCF_014144855.1 Dietzia maris
CCGCACTCCCCGCCCGGGTCGTACCCCGGCACGTGCCGTGACCTGTCGGAGGCGGAGCGGGAGCGTCGCCGGGAGGCGCTCGGCCCGGGGCGGGTGCCGGCGCTGCGACTGCGCGCAACGGTCGACGAGCTGACGATCACCGACGGCGTCCACGGGCCGTACACCGGCGTCGTCGACGACGTGGTGCTGCGCCGCGGGGACGGCGTGTGGGCGTACAACCTCGCCGTCGTCGTCGATGATGCCGAGCAGGGCGTCGACCAGGTCGTGCGCGGCGAGGACCTGCTCTCCTCCACTCCCCGCCAGGCCCACCTGGCCGACCTGCTGGGCCTGCCGCACCCGGAGTACGTGCACGTGCCGCTTGCGGTCAACGCCGCCGGTGAGCGTCTGGCCAAGCGGGACGGCGCGGTGACCCTGGCCGATCTGGCGCAGGAGGGGACGACGACGAGGGCCGCGGTCGCCCGTATCGTGGCCTCACTCGGTGGGCCGGAGGGCGCGGACTCGATCGAGGCGCTGCGGGGGGTGGTCACCGCCGAGTCCTTGCGGGCCGGCCCCTGGGTGGTGGCCTGATCGGCCGACGCGCGCCCAGCCCGGCCCGACCGCCTCATCGAAAAGAGCGTTCCGCGCAGACCCACTCGCACAACGCGTGCGGAAGCGACTTGTCGATCAACGGTGACGCGGCGCGACGCGACCTATTCGGCAGGCAGGGATTCGGCATCGCGGCGGGCGGCGCGGATAATCGTCGTTCGTGACCACTTCCTCGCAGAATTCCGACCAGCTGGGGACTGGGCGGCCGGACGGGAACACTCCCGAGCCGGCGCCCAGTACCCCTTCCACCGCGTCCGCCGCCTCCGCCGGTCTCCCCGGCCGCGCCGTGTTCGCCACCGTCGCCAGCCCGTACTACGGCTATCTCATCGCCCTGTTCGTCGGCGTGATGCTCATCAGCAACGTCACCGGAACCAAGGGCGTCCTCCTCTTCCCCGACCTGAGCTTCGAACTCTGGTTCCTCTCGATGGACGGGCTCGTCACCGACGGCGCCTTCCTGCTCTTCCCGCTGGCCTACGTGCTCGGCGACGTGATCAGTGAGGTGTACGGCTTCAAGGCGATGCGCCGCGTCGTGCTCTCCGGTTTCGCCGTGCTGGCGCTGGCCGCGTTGAGCTTCAGCCTGACCGTGCAGTTGCCGCCGGCCGACTTCTACGAGAACCAGGACGCGTTCGAGGCCGTCGCGGGGGTCATCCCGCAATTCTTCCTCGCCGGCCTGGCCGGGTACGTCGTCGGCGAGTTGCTCAACTCCTACGTCCTGGTGTGGATGAAGCGCCGCACCGGTGAGCGGAGCCTGTGGGCGCGGCTCCTGGGGTCGACCGTGGTGGGCCAGCTCGCCGACACGCTGGTGTTCTGCACGATCGCGGCTCCGGCGCTGGGCATGGCGCTCGGCTCGGGCGACTACTGGAACTACGTCGTCATCGGCTTCGTCTGGAAGACCCTCGTCGAGGCGGTCCTGCTGCCGGTGACCTACGTGGTGATCGCGTCGATCAAGAAGCGGGAGCCCAGTTATCAGGCTGCACTCTCGGGTTCCGCCCTGTCACACTCGGCGGTATGACCTCCGCTGACCGGGACGCAGACGACGGGCGCGACGTCGCACGACCCGCCGCGGTGACGGTGCTCGGCGCGACGGTCGACGACCAGACCAGGTGCGTCCACTACCACGGCCCGCTGGACGTCATCGCGATCCGCTTCCACTGTTGCGGCGAGTTCTATCCCTGTTTCCGATGCCACGCCGACGCCACCGACCATGCGCTGTCGGTGTGGCCGCGGGACGAGTTCGACACCGATGCCCTGCTCTGCGGCGCATGTTGGAGCACGCTGACCATCGCCGAGTACCAGGCCACCGACGCCTGCCCGGCCTGCGGCACGGCGTTCAACCCGGGCTGCTCGCTGCACTACCCGCTCTACTTCGAGTCATAGGTCGAGTTCAACGGCGCGCGAAACTCCTCGACCATGCGTGCTGCCAGGACCAGGTGAGCCCGGATCACGCCCGCGAGTTCGTTCTCGATGCGTTCTCGGGGCAGGTCCCGAGCTCTGGCCCCCTCCGGCAACCTGTCAGCCACCCGTTGTAACCCGTCGTTGTGGACCCCGCCGCGTCGCTGTCTCCACGGGTCGGAGAGCACGTCGAGGATCGATGCCCGGAGCGTCGCGAATGCCACTGGGTCCGCCCCGTACGCGGCTCTGTAGATCCCAGTCGCCACCGAGACCCGGGGCTCCTCCTCCTCTAGTTCGGCGATCAGTTCGTCGTCTTCGTCGAAGTACGCCGCCTCGTACAGATCCTTCTCCTCCTCGAACTCTTCTACACCTTGCTCGAGCACCCCGGAGAGAATCTGGTCGGCGGCCACCAGCTGTGGCCACCTAACCATGAGCTCGTCGAACTCCAGATCCGCCATTCTGCTGATCAGTCGCCGAACCGCGGCGTCATCCCCGGCCAGCGCCTTTCGTAGCGCCTTCTCCGCGAGGTTGAACGCGGCGGTCTGCCACGTCTCACTCTTTTCTGAGCTATCGCGTACCGGACTGTGCAGGAGGACGCCCAACGGCGAGCGCCTCTCGAGGTCGTCGTGGGGGTGATCGTTTCTGGTCTGGTTCGTCATGCGCGCAGCGTCGCACGCAGCACCGACACCTACGAGTCGCCTCGGTCGTGCGGAGCTCATCAGCTGGTCGACCAAGACCGACGTGTAGGCCCGCCTATGTCGGTTCCTGCGTCATAGTGACGTATGGCCTCACCCCGCGTACCCGCCGCACTCGCACTCCTCACCGCCGCACTGCTCCTGGCGGGTTGCTCGGGTCAGAGTGAGGATCCGCCGGTCATCAGCACGCAGGGAACCGGCATCGTCACCGGTTCTCCCGATACCGTCACCATCGTGCTCGGCGTCGAGACCCGGGCATCTGACGCCAGCACAGCGCTGACCGACAACGCGGAACGCGCCCGATCCCTTATCGAGACCATCAAGGCCCAGGGCGTCGAAGAGGAGGACATCGCCACCAAGAACCTGTCGGTGCAGCCCAATTTCCTGCCCAGCGGCAGCATCGACGGATACATCGTCACGAACCAGGTGACGGCGACCTTGCGCGACGTCGACAGGAGTGGCGATCTCATCGATGCAGCGGCGGGCGCCGCCGGCGACGCGATCCGGGTTCAGCAGTTGACGTTCTCCATTGACGACGACAGCGACCTCGGGGCCCAGGCCCGGGCGCAGGCGGTCACTCGAGCTGAAGAACAGGCCCAACAGATCGCCGAGGCGGCCGGGGCGGAGTTGGGGGCGGTGCAGTCGATCACCGAGGTACCGGAGACCGAAGCGACTCCGTTTCCGGTCTCGAGGTCGTTGGCAGACGGCGCAGCTTCGACGCCGATCGAGGCCGGTAGCCAGGACCTCACTGTGTCCGTCTCCGTGACCTACGAGATCAACTAGCTGATCCCGCCGACGGATACGGGCGGCCGGGCGCCCTGGCCGCGCGGCCAGGGCGGCCAGGGCGGCCAGGGATCAGCGTCCCGAGTAGTACCGCCCCAGGAACTGCTCCTTGTAGGCCACGTACTCGTCGGGTCCGGCCGCCATCGCCGCGCGCACCTCGTCGACCAGCCGCACCACAAAGGCCAGGTTGTGCAGGGTGAGCAGGGTGGAGCCAAGGAACTCCTTGGCCTTGAACAGGTGATGCAGGTAGGCGCGGCTGTACTCGCGCGACACCTCGGACGGGCCCTCGGGGTCGAGCGGGGTGTGGTCGTGGCGGAACTGGGCGCGGGTTATGTTGACCCGCCCGTCCAGGGTGTAGATCCCGCCGTGGCGGGCCAGCCTGGTGGGCGCCACGCAGTCGAAGGTGTCGGCGCCGTTCTCCACGGCGGTGAAGATGTCGTCGGGCTCGCTGATGCCCAACAGGTGTCGCGGACGGTCGTCGGGCAGTTCCTCGGTGCACCAGCCGACGATCGTTCCGAGGTTCTCCTTCTCCAGCGCGCCGCCGATCCCGTAGCCGCCGAACCCGCGCCGCCCCTCGGCCTCGGCGCGCTCGCTCATCTCCACGAGCCCGCGCACGGCCTGCCGCCGCAAATCCTCGAACTGTGCACCCTGGATCACGCCCCACAGTGACTGCCCCGGCCGGTGCCCCCGCTCCAGCGACAGCCGCTCGTGCTCGTCGAGGCAGCGTTGCGCCCACCGTCGGGTCCGCTCCACCGAACTCTCCTGGTACTTCCGCGTGTTCATCAGCGTGGTGAGCTCGTCGAACGCGAACAGGATATCGGCGCCCAGCGAGTGCTGGATGCGCATGGACACCTCGGGCGAGAAGCGGTGCCGGGAGCCGTCGAGGTGCGAGGTGAAGGTGACGCCGTCCTCGTCGACCTTCGCGAGCCGGCCCTGCCCCTTGTTGGTGGCCGCGTCGTCCGGTGTGGCGCCGGCCGACATCTCGATGACCTTCTTGAACCCCACCCCGAGGCTCATCACCTGGAAGCCGCCGGAGTCGGTGTAGGTGGGCCCGGACCAGCGCATGAACTCCCCCAGCCCGCCGGCGGCGTCGACGACCTCGTGCCCGGGCTGCAGGTACAGGTGGTAGGCGTTCGCCAGGACGGCCTGGGCGCCGGTGGAGCGGACCTGCTCGGGGGTCAGCGTCTTGACGGTGGCCTTGGTGCCGACGGGGATGAACGCCGGGGTGGCGATGTCACCGTGCGGAGTGTGGATGACACCCGTCCGCCCGCCTGCCGTCCCGTCGAGGACCATCCGCTCGCCCACGTCGAAGGTGGTCGCGCGGGTGGTGGGCGTGGCGTTGTCCGGCATCACTCCATCGTGGCATGGCGGTCGCGGATTGCGGACGTGACCCTAACATGGAGAGGTACGTCGGCATGGGGGGCGTAGTCGTCGGCGTCGGAGGGCGCGACGTGCGCGCCCGAGAGTACGACGACGAGGTGGGGCGATGACCACATCAGGTGGCCGTAGGCTCTCCAAGCACGAGCGCCGTTCCCAGCTGATCGTGTTGGGGATCCGTTTGCTGGAGACCGTGCCTTTCCATGCCCTGTCGCTGGACGACGTCGCCGAGCGGGCCGGGGTGTCCCGCAGCCTGCTCTTCCATTACTTCCCCACCAAGCTGGATTACCTCACGGCGGTCGTGCGTGCAGCGGCCGACCACGTGCTGTCGCTGACCGAGATCCCGGTGGGCGCGCACGCCGAGGACAGCACGCGCGCGATCATCACGGCGTTGGTGCGCTACATCCAGCGGCGGCGGGACAACTACGTGGCGGTCCTGCGGTCCGGCAGGGCTGTGGATCCGGCGTTGGAGAAGGTCGTCGACGGCATGCACCGCACGATCAGCCTGCGGATCCTCGACAGCCTCGGGGTACACGACCCGGACCCCCTGGCGCTCGCTCTCACGCGGGCGTGGTTGGCCGGCACCGAGGAGTTGGCGTTGCTGGGTGAGGAGTCGGGGCTGCCGCAGGACACGGTGATCGATGCGGCACTGTCGACCCTGAGCTCGGTCGTGACACTGCCCGACTTCGCCGAGGAGTCCTCCGGCCACGCCTGACAGCGCATCTCGCCTGCGCCCGCGCCTGCCCCACCCACAGCCGCCCGTCGCCATGGCATCTCGCACCCACCGCCCCACACACAGCCGCCCGTCGCCATGGCGTCTCGCACCCACCGCGGGGCAGGCGAGACGCCATCGTCAGGGGCGGCTGCCGAGGGGGCGGAATGGCGCGGGAGCGGCTGCCGAGGGGGCGGCCAGGCGCGGGAACGGCTGCCACGGGCGAGGGGGCGGAATGACGAGAGCCCCGGACCTCTCTCGAGATCCGGGGCTCTCCCCGTGGCGGTGGCGGTGGGATTTGAACCCACGGTTGGGGGTTACCCAACACAGCATTTCGAGTGCTGCACCTTCGGCCGCTCGGACACGCCACCGCCGATTAGGCTACTTCACGCATGGCCCCAGACGAAAATCGCCAGGCCAGAGGCGAGGAGTCAGCTGCTGCAACTCACTTGTCGTTGCCGGTGAGCTTGCTCGCGGCCTCGTTGGCCTTGTCCTTGAGCTTCTCGGCACCCTGCTTGATGCCGGCCTCGCCCTGGTCGGCCTGGCCCTCGGCCTGCAGGTCACGGTCTCCCGTCGCGGCGCCGGCCGACTCCTTGGCGCGGCCGCCCAGCTCCTCGGCCTTGTTCGAGAACTTGTCTCCCACTCCCATGTGGTGCTCCTCTCGATCGCGGCGCCGGGGTCCGGCACCTCTCACGACCCACGGTACGGAGATGCCGAGCCGGCCTCCACCGCGAGCGGGTCACGATCGGGTCACCGACGGGCGCCCCGCCGCGGACCCCGGCACAGCCGCCGTCATCGACGAGCGCGGAAGAAACCCTCCAGGACAGCGGCGCACTCATCCTCGAGCACACCACCCCGCACCTCTGGACGGTGCACCAGACGTCGGTCGCGGACGACGTCCCACAGCGACCCACACGCCCCGGTGCGCGGCTCCCAGGCTCCGAAGACGATGCGGCCGACCCGCGCCGCGACCGCCGCCCCCGCGCACATCGTGCAGGGCTCCAGGGTCACCACGAGAGTGCAGTCCTCCAGCCGCCAACCGTCGCCCAGGACCCGCGCGGCCTCGCGGAGCGCGATCACCTCGGCGTGCGCGAACGGGTCACCGTCGGCCTCACGCCGATTGGTGGCGGCGGCCAACTCCCGACCGTCGGGGCCCAGCACCAGCGCGCCGACGGGCACGTCGTCGGCCGGGGTACCACCCGCCACGGTCAGGGCGCGCCTCACCAGCATCTCGTCGGCCGCCCGCACGGAGCCCCGGTGCTCGGGGTGCGCCGATCCGGGATGCGCCGGACCTGCCGGGCTCACGAGTCGGGCTGGTGCCGCTCGAACTCGTCGCCGAAGCCCATCCGCTCGGCCACGGACTGCAGCTGCTCGTCGGCGTAGAGGTCGGTCTCGGAGACGATGATCTCCAACACCCCGGCGGGCAGGCCCATGTCGTCGAGGATCGCCATGTCGCCCTCGCCCCACGGGTCGGTCTGCTCGAGCTCCTCGTCGGTCATGTCGGGCACGTCCACGTTGAGCTCGTCGAGCACATCCGCGGCGAGGTCGTAGTCCAGCGACGCGGTGGCGTCCGAGAGCATGAGCCGCATCCCGGACGGGCCCGGGCGCAGGATCACGAAGAACTCGTGGTCCACGTCGACCAACCCGAACGACGGCCCCTCCGCGCGCAGCGACCGGACCTGCCGGGCGGCGTCGTCGAGACTGGTGAGGGCGGCGTCGTCCAGACGGGTGACCTGCCAGGAACCGCCGTCCTGGACCACCCCGAGTGCGATGCCGGTGACCGAGTCGTCGTCGGAGTCGCGGGAGGTTCGGTCGGAGCTGCTGGGCATGAGCTCAACCGTAGTCTGCTGTGAGAACCTTGTCAGGTGACGGTGACGGCGGACGTGTGCGTGCTCGGGGTCGGCCTGATCGGCGGCTCACTCCTGCGGGCCCTCGGCCCCGATCGGACCTTCGGCTGGAACCGCTCCCCCGCCGGCGCCGAGGCCGCCACCGCCGCCGGTTTCGACGTCACCACGGATTTGCCCACCACGCTCCGCCGGGCTGCGGAGTCGGATGCCCTCGTCGTCGTCGGCGTCCCCCTCCCCGCCCTCGAGTCGGTCCTGGGCGCGGTGGCCGAGCACGCACCCACGGTCGCCCTCACCGACGTGATCAGCGTCAAGGGCCCCGTCCTGGAGGCGGTACGACGGCACGGACTGGGGGCGCGGTTCGTCGGCGGGCACCCCATGGCCGGCACCGCCCACTCCGGCTGGGACGCAGGCGACCCCGACCTGTTCCGCGGTGCCACGTGGCTCATCGCGGCCGACGACGACGCCGACCCCGACACCTGGGGACGGGTGGCGCGGCTCGCGCTGGACAGTGGCGCACGGGTGGTCTCGGCGACCTCCGCCGACCACGACGCGGCC
>NZ_JAALDN010000003.1 GCF_014144855.1 Dietzia maris
GCGGGCCCCGGGGCGCCCGGCCCGTTCCTGGTGGTGGCACCGTCGTCGGTCGTCCCCAACTGGGAGGCCGAGGCCCGCCGGTTCGTGCCCTCGCTGCGCGTGGCGCGGCGGTCGGCGACCGAGGCCAAGTCCGGCACCACGGTCGCCGAGGACGCCGGTGCGCACGACATCGTGGTGACCTCGGCGACGGTCCTGCGGCTGGACGCCGAGTCCTACGCCGGCATCGAGTGGGCCGGCGTGATCCTCGACGAGGCCCAGCAGGCCAAGAACCCCACCTCCAAGCTCTTCGCCGCGCTGGCCGGGCTGCGGGCCGACTTCCTACTGGCGGTCACCGGCACACCGATGGAGAACAACCTCACCGAGCTGTGGGCGGTCGCGGCGCTGTCGTGCCGCGGTGTCCTGCCCGACGCCAAGGACTTCCGTGCCCAGTACCGCACGCCCATCGAGAAGAACGGTGACACGGCCGCGCTGGAACGGCTGCGGCGGCGTCTGCGGCCCTTCCTGCTCCGGCGGCGCAAGGAGCTCGTGGCCGGCGAGCTGCCCCCGCGCACGGACGCGGTGATGGAGATCGAACTCTCGGCCACGCACCGCCGGCTCTATGAGCGGGAACTGGCGCGGCAACGCGCGTCCCTGCTGGCGCTGCTCGACGACTTCGAGGCCAACCGGATCAGCATCCTCGCCGGGCTGACCGTGCTCAGGCGTCTCTGCCTGGACGCCTCGCTGATCGACCCGGCCCACGCCGGGGTCGCCTCGGCCAAGACCGACGAGCTCATCGCCGCGCTGCGGGAGGTGGTGGCCGAGGGGCACCGCGCGCTGGTGTTCAGCCAGTTCACCACCTACCTCGACACGGTCGTGGACCGCCTGCGCGCAGAGGGGATCACGGTGGCGCACCTCGACGGCCGGACCGCCGACCGGGCGGGGGCCGTGGGTGAGTTCACCGAGGGCGGCGCGCAGGTGTTCTGCCTCAGCCTCAAGGCCGGCGGCGTCGGGCTGAACCTCGTGGGCGCCGACTACGTATTCCTGCTGGACCCGTGGTGGAACCCGGCGACCGAGGCCCAGGCCGTCGACCGCGCGCACCGCATCGGCCAGACTCGACCCGTGCTGGTGTACCGGATGGTCGCCCGGGACACGATCGAGGAGCGCGTCGTGGAGCTGCAGCGGCGCAAGGCCGAACTGTTCGCGTCCGTCCTGGACAGCGGCGAGCACTTCTCGGCCGCGCTCACCGCCGACGACCTGCGGGGGCTGCTCGACTAGAACGGGCGGGCCGGGTGTCGGGGCCCCGCCACGAGCGTCGCCTCAGCGTCGCTCGGGGAAGGCCAGCCCCGCGGCGACGGCTGCCCCGAACAGCGCGGTGTCCCGCGACGGCGAGAAGACCACCCGAGGGGTGGACACCGAGATCGGCAGGGACTGGAGCTGTTCGGCGACCGGGCCGTGCAGGGCCTTGCCCAGACCGACCACGATGCCCCCCGTGAGCAGGACGGTCTGAGGGCGGAAGAGCTGGACGGCGTCCACGAGGAACGAGCCGAGCCGGTAGGCGTAGATCTCGGCGGCGCCGTCGCCGTGCTCGCGCTCGAGGTCGTACAGCCCGTGACCGCCGAGCCCCCACCAGGCTTCGGTGTTGGTGCCGTCGCCGACGATGCGCCAGTGCCCGAGGTCCCATCCGGTGTGGCCGCACGGGTGGATGAGCGCGCCGTGGTGATTGAGCGCACCGAACGCCAGGGAGGAGCCGAGCGAGATGGCGATCCCGCCGAACTCCACGTCGGGCAGTCGCGTCAGTGCGAGGGCGTGGGCGTCACCGTCGCCGATGACGGAGACGGGCGCGTCGATCAGCGACACGAGTTCGGTACGCAGGTCGCCCTCCGCCCAGGCGGCGGCCCGCGAGGACACCACTCGTCCCCGGTCCGCGTCGACGTGGCCGTGGAGGGACACGCCCACACCGGCGGGGGAGTCGTCGACGGCGAGGACCGCTGCGGCGAGGTCCTCGGCCGTGGCGACCTCGGCCCCGTGGACGCCCACCACGTGGCCGTCGACCACGGCGCCGATCCGCGTACCACTGCCGCCGATGTCGACGACGACGCCGTTCCTCATCGCTGCACCTCCGGTTCGCCCGCCTCTATTCTCACCACTCATTCGTAGCGGTCGAGCAGCGGGCTGGGTGTCGACTCCGGTCGGGTGGGGGTACGGGGTCTGATGCTCAGGGGTCACCCAGTCTCGGCGTTGCGGATCGGATCGCTGGTCTGACCCACGGTGCTGCAGTACAGCTTGGCCGCCTCCTGGTTGAGCGTGACCTCCATGCCGGCGGGATCGGACTGCCCCTTCTCGTCGAGGAAGGTGGTGATCACCTCGCGCTGGTCCTCGGGCGCCATCTCCATGTAGTCGCCACAGGTGGTGTCTCCTCCCTTGTTCGGGTCCATCGCACCGCAGCCGGTCAGCGCGGCGAGGGCGAAAGCAGTGGCGGCGGCCAGTGCCGCGGGGCGGGTACGAGTGGACATGGGAACCTCCGGGGATGGTGTCGTCAGATGAGGCGAGCGTAGGCCCGCCGGGTCGGCGGCATTCCTCATTCGGGCGATGCCCGGGCTCAATGGCACCCGACCATGTGCAGCGCGAACCGGTCGCCGTAGCCGAGGATCGTCTGCGGTATAGGGGCAGTCTGCGGGGCCATTACCTCAGCGCGGTGATCGGCAGCGTGGTTCACCCCGACCGCATGCATCAGTTCGTGAAGGATTACCGTGCGAGTTCCGGGATCGCCGCCATAGGGGTTCATCTTCTCGGGCCGCAGCGTCACCGCGCCCCGTGAGATTCGGCCATCCGCCCACAGTGCGGTCGGCCCACCGACGCCCGCGATGGTCGGGTCGAGATCGAAATCCGGATGATGACCGAAGGTGACGGAGATCGTGCCTTCCGCCTCGCGAGCGTGTTCGGCACCAGGGCCCGCGTACCGAAGTGGCAGTCCGCTCGTCCAGGCGAGAGTGTCGACGGCCCAGACCACGTCCCCGACGTTCCCCGACGGCGCTCCGAAAGTCGACACCTGTATCTCGTGACCGCACGGCCAATGGGTGATGTGTCCGCCGTCGGTGGTCATCACCGAGTAGTCAAGACCGGTCCGGAGTCCGGCCGGCGCGCTGAAGTCCTGGGCACGTCGCGGTGACCATTCGCCCTTATATGGCATTGTCCCGGCCGGTAGCGGGTACTGGGCTGCGGTGGCTGGGGTGCGTGGTGACCCGAAGATTCCCCCGTTGCCGCCGGAGAGCCGGACCGCGCCCTCGCCGATCGCCGCGACCGTGCTGCGGTGCTGTTCCGGGACCTTGGCCAACAGGTACGGGGTCGTGCCGACCACTGCCAAGGCGATCGCCACCGGAATGACGACCGCCAGGATGTAGATGACGATCCTGGTCGCGCGAGCCAAGGGACTGTAGTAGTCCACCGTTCTACAATCCGGCCGCGGTCGCCCCGTGGGCGGCCTGGTCCGCCGAGTAGCCGTCGTACTGGAGTTGTTCGATGAGTCCGGAACGGGAGAACCCGGAGATGTCCAGATACTGGCGGGCCGATCGCGAGGCCTGCTCGTTCCAGTTCACGGTCAGGGAGTCCACGGCGCCTGTCGCGTCGGCGGCGGAGTAGCCCTCGTACTGGAGTTGTTCGATGAGCCCGGAGCGCGAGAATCCAGAGATGGCGAGGTACTGCTCGGCCGATTTGGCCGCGTTGCGCTGGCCGGCGCTGACGTCTGTTGCGACTCGGGGCGCTGACGCCACGGCATCCGGGATCGTCCGGCCTGCTGGAGCTGTCGGTCCGGCCGCCGGCTCGCGGGAGCCGTCAGGTGCGGCGGCGATGGTCGTCTCCCGCGTCACGGTCGTCGTCGCAGTCGTGGTTGTGGTCGAGGGGCCGGTGATGGTGACCGTGACCGTGCCGGGCGCTTCGGTGGCGATCGCCTGGTCGTCCGCGGGCGTGCACGCGGCTGTGACGACGACGAGGGTCGCTAGCGCGGCCGCGGCCCGCGACCCCCTCGGAGGGCGGAATAGGCCGGTCTCACTGGTCGTCGGGGCAGGGGAGGGGGAGGATGTGTCGGTCACGGGATCTGCCTGAGGAGGAGGGAGGGCGGCCGAGGGGGAGGGGCCGCGGAGGACTCTCAGAGTGTACTCAGGACGGGACGGTGTTCACATTCGTATGTGACTTAACTCTTAACTTGAGCGGAATAGACTCAAGGAGGCGGAGGTTGTACGAGGCGTCCGGCCGGAACGGAACCGGCATTGATTCCAGTACGCTCAACAATACGTCGAAGAAAGGACCGGTCGATGAGCCAGTTCAACCCCACGACCAAGACCCAGGCGGCTCTGTCGGCCGCAGTCCAAGCCGCCTCCGCGGCGGGCAACCCGGATGTGCGTCCGGGCCACCTGCTCGTGGCCCTGCTCGAACAACAGGACGGGATCGCGGGTCCCCTCCTCCAGGCCTGCGGGGTGGACCCGCAGCTCGCCCTGACCCAGGCGAAGGGCCTCGTCGGCGGCTACCCCAAGGCGTCCGGCTCGGGGCTCGCCGCCCCCAACTTCAACCGGGACGCCCTCGCCGTCATCAACTACTCCCAGACCCTCGCGGCGGAGATGGGCGACGACTACGTCTCCACCGAACACGTCCTCGTCGGGATCGCGGCCGGTCACACCGGTGGCGATGCGGCCAAGCTCCTCACCGAGCTCGGTGCCACCGAGGACGCCCTGAAGGCGGCGTTCACGGCGGTCCGCGGGAACACGCGCGTGACCACGGAGAACCCCGAGGACCAGTACCAGGCTCTCGAGAAGTACGCCACGGACCTCACCGCCCGTGCCCGCGAGGGCAAGATCGACCCGGTGATCGGGCGCGACTCCGAGATCCGGCGCGTCGTCCAGGTCCTCTCCCGCCGCACGAAGAACAACCCGGTGCTCATCGGCGAGCCCGGGGTCGGCAAGACCGCCATCGTCGAGGGGCTGGCCCGTCGCATCATCGCGGGCGACGTCCCCGAGTCCCTCAAGGGCAAGACCCTGCTCTCGCTCGACTTGGGGTCGATGGTCGCCGGCGCGAAGTACCGCGGCGAGTTCGAGGAGCGCCTCAAGGCGGTGCTCGACGAGATCACGGCGGCCGAGGGGCAGATCATCACGTTCATCGACGAGATCCACACGATCGTCGGCGCGGGAGCGACCGGCGAGGGCTCGATGGACGCCGGCAACATGATCAAGCCGATGCTCGCCCGCGGTGAGCTGCGGCTGGTCGGCGCCACGACCCTCGACGAGTACCGCAAGTACATCGAGAAGGACGCGGCCCTGGAGCGCCGCTTCCAGCAGGTGTACGTGGGCGAGCCGAGCGTCGAGGACACCGTGGGGATCCTCCGCGGCCTCAAGGAGCGGTACGAGGTGCACCACGGTGTGCGCATCACCGACTCCGCCCTGGTCTCCGCCGCCGCGCTCTCGGATCGCTACATCACGCAGCGGTTCCTGCCGGACAAGGCGATCGACCTCGTCGACGAGGCCGCCAGCCGCCTCAAGATGGAGATCGACTCGCGGCCCGAGGAGATCGACGCCGCCGAGCGGATCGTCCGCCGGCTCGAGATCGAGGAGGTGGCGCTGCAGAAGGAGACCGACGCGGCGTCCAAGGATCGACTGGTGGCCCTGCAGGCCGAGCTGGCCGACGCCAAGGAGAAGCTCGCCGAGCTCACCGCCCGCTGGCAGAACGAGAAGACCGCCATCCAGAGTGTGCAGCTCATCAAGGAGGAGCTCGACGCTCTGCGCACCGAGTCCGAGAAGGCCGAGCGTGACGGCGACTACGCCCGGGTGGCCGAGATCCGCTACGGCCGGCTGCCGGAGTTGGAGAAGCAACTTGCCGACGCAGAGGAGAGCGAGGCTGCGGCCGGCGCGATGCTCAAGGAGGAGGTCGGTCCGGAGGACGTCGCCGAGGTCGTCTCCGCCTGGACCGGTATCCCCGTGGGCAAGATGCTCGAGGGCGAGACCGAGAAGCTGCTGCGCATGGAGGACGAGATCGGCCGCCGGGTCGTCGGCCAGGGCGAGGCCGTCCGCGCCGTGTCCGACGCCGTCCGCCGGGCGCGCGCCGGGGTCGCCGATCCCAACCGGCCGACCGGGTCGTTCCTGTTCCTCGGCCCGACGGGCGTGGGCAAGACCGAGCTGGCCAAGGCGCTCGCGGAGTTCCTGTTCGACGACGAGCGGGCCATGGTCCGCATCGACATGAGCGAGTACTCCGAGAAGCACAGTGTCTCGCGGCTCGTCGGTGCCCCTCCGGGCTACGTCGGCTACGAGTCCGGTGGGCAGCTCACCGAGGCGGTGCGGCGCAGGCCGTACACGATCGTCCTTCTCGACGAGGTCGAGAAGGCGCACCCGGACGTCTTCGACATCCTCCTGCAGGTGCTCGACGACGGTCGCCTCACCGACGGTCAGGGCCGCACGGTCGACTTCCGCAACACGATCCTCGTGCTCACCTCCAACCTGGGCGCGGGCGGATCGCGGGAGCAGATGATGGACGCGGTCAAGCGTGCGTTCAAGCCGGAGTTCATCAACCGCCTCGACGACGTCGTGACCTTCGACGCACTCAGCGAGGAGCAGCTCGAGTCGATCGTCGACATCCAGATCGACGAGCTCGCGCGGCGCCTCAAGGGCCGGCGACTGGTCCTGGAGGTCGACGACGCCGCCAAGGGTTGGCTCGCCCGCCGGGGCTACGACCCGGCCTACGGCGCCCGCCCGCTGCGCAGGCTGGTGCAGCAGGCGATCGGCGACCAGCTCGCCCGGGCACTGCTCGGCGGCGACATCCGCGACGGCGACACCGTCACGGTTTCGCTGGCGGAGGACGGCGAGTCGCTCAGCCTCAACTGAGACACGGCTGACGCGCTGGGCGCGGACGGGCCCGACCACCGGGGATGGTGGTCGGGCCCGTCTCGCTCTGTCGGCACCCCCACGGTCGCGTGAAGCTCGTCACGGCGGCGCGGTAGGCGGGGGTCACCTCGTCGGCGAAAGGACTACTCTTAACACGTGACCCCAGACACCGCCACCGATACCCAGGTCAGCCCCCTCCTCGTCACGGCCAGTGAGCTGATCGAGGACGTCGTCACGCTGCCGCCCCCGGTGATCCTCGATGTGCGCTGGCAGCTCGGGGACGCGAACGGCCGGGAGCACTACTGGTCGGGCCACATCCCCGGCGCGCAGTACCTGGACCTGCCCGGTGACCTCGCGGGGCAGCGCAACGTCCGCGAGGGGCGTCATCCGCTCCCGTCGCCCGAGGACTTCGAGGACGCGATGCGCCGGGTCGGGATCGACGACGACAGTCGCGTGGTGATCTACGACGACTGCGGCAACACCTCGGCCGCCCGCGCCTGGTGGCTCATGCGCTGGGCCGGCAAGAGAGACGTCTACCTGCTCGACGGTGGGCTCAAGGCGTGGATCGCGGAGGGTGAGGACCTCGCCGTGGGGCCGGGGAACCCGGTCTCGCGCGGTGATTTCACCTTCGATCTGGACCACATGCTCACCGTCGGCATCGAGGACACCGCGACGTGGCCCGAGCGGGGCGTGCTCATCGACGCCCGCACCCCGGAGCG
>NZ_JAALDN010000399.1 GCF_014144855.1 Dietzia maris
CCGGCGCGCTCCTTGCGCAGCAGGAACCGCTGGATCTTGCCCGACGGGGTCTTGGGCAGCTCGCGGACGAAGTGGATCCGGCGCGGGAAGGCGTGGGCGGCGAACTCCGTCTTGACCCACTTCTGTAGGCCGGACTCGGCCTCCGGGCCACCCTCCACGCCGTCGCGCAGGACCACGTACGCCTCGAGGACCTCCCCGGCCAGGTCGTCGGGG
>NZ_JAALDN010000400.1 GCF_014144855.1 Dietzia maris
GGACATGATGATCACGTCGTCGTCGCGGCTCGAGAAGTAGAAGTGGCCGTCCGCGTCGAGCTTGGCGGCGTCGCCGGTGTAGTACCAGCGCCCGTCCGCGCTGAAGCGCTCGGCGGTCTTCTCCGGGGCCTGGTGGTAGCCGGTGAACCACATCAGGGGGCTGGCGGGGACGTCGATCGCCACGCGGCCCAGCTCGCCCACGGGGGCGGGCTCGTCGTAGTCCGCGGCGAGCACGGTGCACGACCAGCCCGGCAGCGGCACGCCCATGGAGCCCGGGCGCACGTCCTCACGCAGCGAGTCGTGCCACGGGTTGATGATGAACATCCCGTGCTCGGTCTGGCCGTACTGGTCGCGCACCTCGACGCCGAACTGCTCGGTCGACCACTCGATCACCTCGGGGGTGAGCGGCTCACCGGCGGCCGAGGCTCGGCGGAGCGTGACGTCGGCCGGCGCGATGTCCCGCTTGGCCCGCATGGTGCGGTACACGGTCGGCGCGGCCGCGAAGTTGGTGACGTGGAAGTACTGCAGGACCGCGAACGCCAGCTCCGGGCTGTAGCGGGCGTGCAGCAGCAGGCTCCGACGGCCGACCGCCAGCGGGCCGAGGATGCCGTAGTAGAGGCCGTACGCCCAGCCCGGGTCGGCACCGTTCCAGAACACGTCGTCGGCCCGCACGTCCAGGCCCGTCTCGATGTACTGGTGGAACGCGGCCAGGGCGCGCACCGGCACGACGACGCCCTTCGGGGTGCCGGTGGTGCCGGAGGTGAACAGCATGACCAGGCCGGCGTCCGGACCGGTGACCGCCGCGGCGAGGCAGGGCTGCTGGGCGGCGGTGATCGTGGCCAGGTCGAGGTCGCCGTCTCGGGCCTCGGGGCAGTCCGCCAGGCCGGCGACGACCACCGGGACGGCGACGCTCTCGAGCTTTCCGCGCTGGTCCGCGTCGGAGACGACCACCTTGGCGTCGCCACCGGTGAGACGCATCTCGATGGCCGGCCACGCGAACGCGGTGAACAGCGGCATGTGGACGGCACCGAGTCGCCAGATCCCCATGAGGGTGAACACCAGGTCCGCGGACTTGGACATCAGCGTGGCCACCCGGTCGCCCTCGCCCACGCCGAGCTCGGCCAGCGCCGCGGCGACCTTCTCGCTCTCGGTCCGCAGCTCGCCGTAGGTGATGTCCCGCCCGGACAGGTCGGCGTCGATGACGGTGAAGGCGACCGCCTCGGGGGCGTGGCGGTCGCACAGGAACTCCGCGGCGCTCGCACCGGGGACGTCGTAGATTTCCAGCAACTGCTCCGGCGACAGGGGCGTGGACGCGGTGTTCTCGGTCATACCGCCAGATTGTGGCGCACGTGAACCACGACGCACCAGCAGCACCCACCAACGGGCACCCCCACTATCGGGGCTGGGCGTGCCGCGTCCCGGCGGTGCACTCTAATGGGAGCCGACCGACCCCGGGGACCGCACGGTCCCCCACCCGCACCCGGAGGACCCCCATGGCCGTGGACCGCCTGCTCCCCAGCGACGAGGCGTACGAACTGCTCGAGATGACGCGTTCCGTCGCGGATAAACTCCTCGAGCCGATCGCCGCCGAGCACGAGCGGAACCACACCTACCCCCAGGGCCTGTTCGCCCAGCTCGGCGAGGTCGGGCTGCTGGGCCTGCCCTACCCGGAGGAGTTCGGCGGCGGCGACCAGCCCTACGAGGTGTACCTCCAGGTGTTGGAGGAGCTCGGCGCCCGCTGGGCGGCCGTCGCCGTGGCGACCAGCGTGCACGGCCTGTCCTGCTTCCCGCTCGCCACCGCCGGGACCGACGAGCAGAAGGCCGAGTGGTTGCCGGGAATGCTCGCCGGCGAGCAGATCGGCGCGTACTCGCTGTCCGAGCCGCAGGCCGGGTCGGACGCCGCCGCCCTGCGGTGCCGCGCGGAGCGGGAGGGCGACGGCCCGGGCTCCGTGTTCGTCGTCAACGGCACCAAGTCGTGGATCACCCACGGCGGGATCGCGGACGTCTACAACACCTTCGTCCGC
>NZ_JAALDN010000401.1 GCF_014144855.1 Dietzia maris
GCCTTGACCGGCGACCCGAGCGCCGGCCGGGCCGCAGCCCCACCCGGCCGCCGCCGTCAGTCGCGCGGCAGCGGCTTGACCATCGGGAACAGGATGGTCTCGCGGATGCCCAGGCCGGTCAACGCCATGAGCAGTCGGTCGATCCCCATCCCGAGCCCGGTGGTCGGCGGCATGCCCTGCTCCATCGCGGCGAGGAACTCCTCGTCGAGCACCATCGCCTCGTCGTCACCCGCCGCCGCGAGCCGTGCCTGGTCCTCGAAGCGCTGACGCTGGATGACGGGATCGACGAGCTCCGAGTAGCCGGTCGCCAGCTCGAATCCGCGGACGTACAGGTCCCACTTCTCCGTGACCCCGCGGTCGGTGCGGTGATCGCGGGTCAACGGCGAGGTCTCCACGGGGAAGTCCCGCACGAAGACCGGTCCGTCGAGCTGATCGCCGCACAGGTGCTCCCAGAGCTCCTCGACGAGCTTGCCGTGCAGCCACCCCTGGCCACTGGGGACCTCGAGACCGACCTTCCCCGCCAGTTCGGTGAGCTCGTCGACCGTCGAGTCGACCGTGACGGGGTCCTCGTCGTCGTCCCCCACCACCCCGGGGTGCTTGGCGCGCAGCGCCTCGTTGAGGGACGGGTACATCCGCATCTCGCGCCACTGCCCGCCGAGGTCGTACTCGGTGCCGTCGGCGAGCGTGACCGTCGTGGAGCCGAACACCGCGTGCGCGACCTCCTGGATGACCTCGCGGATCATCGTCGCCGAGGTGTCGTAGTCGCCGTAGGCCTGATAGGTCTCGAGCATCGCGAACTCGGGACTGTGCGAGGAGTCCACGCCCTCGTTGCGGAAGTTGCGGTTGATCTCGAAGACCCGCTCGATCCCGCCGACCACGCACCGCTTGAGGAACAGCTCGGGGGCGATGCGCAGGTAGAGGTCCAGATCGAGCGCGTTGGAATGCGTGATGAACGGCCGTGCCGCCGCGCCGCCGTGCAGCGTCTGCAGCATCGGCGTCTCCACCTCGAGGAAGCCGCGCTTCTCCAGGGCGTCACGCAGGGCGCGGACCACCTTGATGCGGGTGATGGCATTGCGGCGGGCGGCGTCCCGCATGATCAGGTCGGTGTAGCGCTGGCGGACGCGGGTGTCCTCGCTCAGCTCCTTGTGCGCCACCGGCAGCGGGCGCAGCGACTTGGCCGCCAGCACCCAGGAATCGGCCATGACGGACAGCTCACCGCGCTTGGACCGGACCACCCGGCCGGTCACCGAGACGTGGTCACCCAGGTCGACATCCTGCTTCCACGCGTCGAGCCGCTCCTGGCCGACCGCCGCGAGCGACAGCATCACCTGCAGCTGCGGGGTGAGCGGTCCCACCTCCCCCTCCGCCACCGGGGCGGACAGGTCCGCCGACGGGTCGAGACCGTCCTGTAGGCGCACGAAGCACAGCTTGCCGGTGTTGCGGATGAACAGGACCCGGCCTGCCACCGAGACCCGGGCGTCGGTCTCCTCACCCGGTTCCAGCGCGGTGAAGCGGGGGTCCGAGGTGATCTCGGCGAGCCCGTGGGTACGGGGGACCTCCACCGGGTAGGCCTGCGCCCCGGAGTCGAGGATGCGCTGCCGCTTGTCGCGGCGGATGCGCAGCTGCTCAGGGGTGTCGTCGGCGGGCTCACCGGTGGCGGCCCCGGGCGCGGCGGGAGTCGAATCGGTCACGACTGTCGAGGATAGTCGTGACCGGCCCGGGGACCGAACCCGTGGGCTGCGACCCGTCGGCCTCAGGCCATGTCGAGGACGTGCAGCTCCAGTCGGTCGGACAGCGCCTCGATCGCGGCGGCGGCGCGCACACTGTTGCCGTGCTCGTCCAACCGGGGCGAGTACGCGGCCACCCCGAGCCGGCCGGGCACCACCGCGAACAGGCACCCCGAGACGCCGCTCTTGGCGGGCAGACCCACCTGGTAGACCCAGTCCCCGGCCGCGTCGTACATGCCGCACGTGAACATCACACTGTTGGCGTAGCGCACCGCCCGTCGACCCAGGACCTGCTCGCCGTCACCCGGCAGCCGCCCGCCGCCCGCGAACATCGCGGCCATGTGCGCCAGCTCGCGGGTGTCCACCCGGATCGCGCACTGCCGGCCGTACCCGGACACCACCTGGTGGGGGTCGTCGGCCAGGGTGCCCTCCTCCGCCAGCAGATGCGCGAGCGCCTGGTTCCGGTGGGCGCTCCGGGACTCGATGTCGATGATCTGCTGGTCGACCTCGACCTCCCGGCCCACGAGGCGGGAGAACATCACGCGGATCTGTTCGAAACGGGTGTCCTCGTCGTCGTCCTCCTCCCCCACCAGCGCGTGCGCGGCCAGCGCGCCGGCGTTGACGAGGGCGTTGGGGGCGCGGCCGGTGCCGGCCTCGAGGGAGATCTCGTTGAACGGGTCCCCGGAGGGTTCCACCCCGATCCGCTTCGCGACCACGTCGACGCCCTTCTGGTCCAGCGCGAGCGCGTAGACGAACGGTTTGGAGGCGGACTGCAGGTCGAAGAGCGTCTCGTCATCGCCGGCCGAGACGACGTGGCCGTCCAGGTCGCAGACCGCCAGCGCGAGGGCGTCGGGGTGGGGGTGCTCGTAGTCGCCGAGGTGGGGGACGACGTCGCCGGAGACGTCCTCCCGGACCTCGTCGAGGATCTCGGCCAGCAGGTCTGCGGAGATGTCCGTCATGGTGCGACCGTACCGGCGCCGGCGTGCCGACGCCCCCGGTCGACCAAGCTCAGTGTGCCGAAATGGCCGAGCGCTCCCGCAGCAGGTGGTCGGCCCCGGAGAGCAGGGCCAGCGCCCGGGCGGCCCGGAGTGCGTCGTGGCCGCCGTCCACCGCGCGGACACCGCGGACGCCACGCGAATGGAGCTCCAGGGCGAACAGTTCGGCGTCGAGGCCGTCGTCGCTGACGAGGACGACCGCCCTGCCGTCGGTGACGGCGGAGAGCGGCGCGGC
>NZ_JAALDN010000402.1 GCF_014144855.1 Dietzia maris
GACCCCGGCGCCGCCAACACCACCTCCGAGCCCGGCGGCGGCCCGTCGGTCAGCACCGGGGAGAGCGCCGGCACAGCCGGCGGCCGCGGGGCGGAGGGCGTGAACGAGTCCACGGTGGCCCTGCCGTTCGGGCTCGACCCCGCCACGACCCCGGTGCTCGGGTCGTTCTTCGTGGGCCCGCAGCGGGAGGCGAGCCTGGAGACCGGCTGGTACCGCCTGCCCGAGAACCGCGAGTCCCACCCGCTCCTGGTGATCTCGGCGGCCGGCCGGATCGGCCGCTACGACGCCGACGGGCTCTACGAGTACGGCCAGGAGGTCGTGGTCGAGTTCGGCCGGTCCGGCGACGCCGGGGTCGACACGGTGGGCGAGCCGGTGGTGCCGTTCGACATCGGTCCCGCGCCGACGTGGCGCAACCTGCGGGTGGACATGCAGGACGCCCCCGCCGACGCCGATGTCATGCGGGTCCGGGTCGACGACAACGACCTCACCCCCGAACAGTGGACCGCCATCACCCCGCCGCGCGCACCCGAGCTCGTGACGGTCCAGGAGATGGTCGGGTCGGAGTCGCCCGTCCTGCTCGACTGGGCGGTGAGCCTGCAGTTCCCGTGCCAGCGGCCGTTCGAGCACTACGCGGGTGTGGCGGAGTTGCCGGAGTTCCGGATCCTGCCCGACCGTCCGCTCGCCGTGAGCGCCACCAGTACGTGGATGTCCTACGAGGCCGGTGGGCCGCTCGGGTGGATCGAGACCGCCCAGCGTGCCCGGACGATCCCGTCGTACCTGCGCCACGACTGGAACCGTGACTGGGGTTCGATCGAGGCGTACACGCCGCTGGGCACCTATCAGGAGGACCCGCCGGCGCCCGCGGAGGTGACCACCGGGAACGAGACCCGTTGGGGCTGGTGGCAGCCCGAGGGGCCGATCCTGGTGACCGACCCGGAGTAGGCCGCACCGCGGTACCGGGAGAATGTGGTGTGCCGACACGCCCACCGTGGGTACCGTGTCGGCTATGAGCATCTCAATGACCCGGTACGCCGCTTCGGCCGCGATGGTCCTCGCCCTCGGGGTGTCGACCGCATGCTCGTCCGACGACCCGGAACCGGATTCGACCAACCGCGGCGGAGGAGAGACGGACGGTCAGACCTCGGTCGAGAACGTCTTCATCGCACCCGCCTACGCGATCGACTGTTCGCTGCAGGTGGACGCACCCGCTCAGCTGAGCTTCACCGCGGTCAACGACAGCTCCACCGAGGCGGAGACTCTCTCGGAGATCACCAGCCCCGCCGCGGAGCGGGTCGAGATCGACGCCCCCGCGGGTGCCCTCGAGATCGCCCCCGAGTCGTCGATCGCCGCCGGTCAACCGGTGGAGAACGTCGAGGACGCCGACGCACCCGACCGGCCGTTCAGGTCCTTCATGTTCGGTCTCGACGACAGCGCCGAGCCGGGGAAGTCGATCCCGGTCACCTTCACCTTCGAGCGGGCGGGGGACATCACCCTCCAGGCGGCCGTCGACGCCTGTCCGAACCAGTCCGAGTAGCCGCCCAGTCGACCCCGCCCGCGGCGGTCACATGGGCGCGATGGGGTGCTTACGCGGCGGCTCGTTGCTGATCTTGTCCCGCAGCTGGTTCAGCGCACCGCGCAGCACCAGGCGGGTCTGCGACGGCTCGATCACGGCGTCGATGTACCCGCGCTCGGCGGCGGTGTACGGGGTCGCGATGAACTCGTTGTACATGTCGATGAGCTGCTTGCGGAGCTTGGGACCCTCCTCGGGGCCCGCCTCCTCGATCTGCCGACGCTGCAGCAGGTCGACCGCGCCCTCGGCACCCATCACCGCGATGCGCGCGGTGGGCCAGGCGAAGTTGAGGTCGCCACCCAGGTTCTTGGACCCCATCACGGCGTACGCGCCGCCGTAGGCCTTGCGGACGACGAACGTGACCTTGGGGACCGAGGCCGCCACCACGGCGAAACCCATCTTGGCCCCGCGGTGGATGATGCCGAGCTTCTCCTGCTGCACGCCCGGGAGGTAGCCGGGGGTGTCCACCACGTAGACCAGCGGGATCGAGTAGGCGTCGCACAGCATCATGTGCCGCGTGGCCTTCTCCGAGGCGTCGATGTCCAACGCGCCCGACAGGTGCAGGGGCTGGTTGGCGACGACGCCGACGGACTCACCGTCGACCCGGGCGAAACCCGTGATGATGTTGGACGCGAACTGCCCGGAGGTCTCCACGAACTCGCCGTCGTCGAACATCCGCAGGAGCACGTCGTGCATGTCGTACGCGGCGTTGTCCGAGTCCGGGATGATCGAGTCCAGCTGTCGGTCCGACTCCGTGGTCTCCGCCTCGAGACCCGGGTTGATCCGCGGCGCCTTCTCCGCGGCCGAGGACGGCAGGTAGCTCAGCAGGTTACGCACGTACATGAAGGCGTCTTGCTCGCTCACGGCGACGTGGTTGACGTTGCCGTTC
This sequence comes from Dietzia maris, assembly GCF_014144855.1. Classification (GTDB taxonomy): domain Bacteria; phylum Actinomycetota; class Actinomycetes; order Mycobacteriales; family Mycobacteriaceae; genus Dietzia; species Dietzia kunjamensis. The sequence goes on from NZ_JAALDN010000402.1 coordinate 2,460, forward strand.
TTGGCCTGCTGCAGGGCCGAGCCGAGCTCGTCCATGGTGACGTCCTCGCCGGTGACCTGCCGGATCACGTCGGGCCCGGTGACGAACATGTACGCCTGGTCCTGGACCGCGATCACGAAGTCGGTGGTCGCGGGGGCGTAGACGGCGCCGCCCGCGCACTTGCCCAGCATGATCGAGATCTGGGGCACGTACCCGGAGGCCGGATACTGCCGCCGGGAGATCTCGGAGTAGTAGGCCAGCGAGGTCACGGCGTCCTGGACTCGCGCGCCACCGGAATCGTTGATGCCGATGATGGGGCACCCGACCTTGATCGCGAAGTCCATGATGGCGCAGACCTTCTTGCCGAAGCCCTCGCCGACCGACCCGCCGAACACCGTGTTGTCGTGCGCGTACACGGCCACCGGGCGGCCGTCGATGGTGCCGCGGCCGGTGACCACGCCGTCACCGAACGGGTTGTCCGGGCTACCGGGCGCCTTGGCGAGCTGGCCCATCTCCACGAAACTGCCGGCGTCGAGCAGCAGTGCGATCCGCTCCCGCGGCGGGGTGTGCCCCGCGGCGTCGCGGCGGGCCTTCGCCCGCTCGCTGCCCGGGTCCTTGGCCTGCTCGGTCTTGACCCGCAGTTCCGCGAGCTTCTCCGCGGTGGTCTTCGCCGTCACGCGTCTGTCCCCTTCCGTACACCCGCGTCGAGCTCGGTGAGCCGACGCGCCAGATGCTTACCGACGGTACCGACCACCGGTTCGTCGACCATCGCGAGGTGGTCCCCGTCGAGCTGGACGACCTCCAGGTCGCCGACGATGCGGGCCCAGCCGCCGTCCGGGTCGATGTGTGCGTAGCGGGGCTCGAGCTCGATCGCCCCGTCGTGCATCCGCTCCGCGCGGTACAGCACGAACGGCACCTCGGCGCCGACACCGGCCCAGGTGGACAGGTCCGCGCTCTGCAGGATCCGGTTGTCGACGAAGCTGGCCCGCTGGTGTTCGATGACACCGCCGCCCATGGCGTTGGCCTCGGCACCCAGTGCCCCGAGCAGCATATCCAACACGCCGTCCTCACCGTGCTCGGCCAGGAAGTCCCGCGGGACCTCCACGTCCAACCCGTAGGTGCGCTTGGCGAACTCCGAGTACCGACGCCACCGGGCCTCGGCCTCGTCGAGGGTGTCGGGGATCGGCTCCGACGGCTGCACGGTGTCCAGCAGGACCACCAGCGCGACCTCG
>NZ_JAALDN010000403.1 GCF_014144855.1 Dietzia maris
GCCGGCCTGACGGCCCCGGGCGAGCCCGGGGCACCCGCCGCGGTCGGCCCACGGCCCGCCACGTTGTACATCGACTGCGTGGCGGCGCCCACCGGCGGCGGCGTCGAGGTGCACACGATCCTGGTCTCCGGCGACGAACTGTGGCACATCACCATGCTCAGGCCCGAGACGCCCAGATCACCGCAGACCGAGGCGGTCGCGCTGGCCGGGCTGCACCGCGTGGCACGGGAGATCGTCGGCTAGAAGTGGGCTGAAATGACGGGAACGGCGCCGGAGCCCCTCAGCATCCGACGCCGTCCCTCCATCTGGCAGATCGCGTACGATCCGGCCTCCACGCTGCCTCTCGGCTGCGGGTCGGCACCCCCCAGGTGCCCCGGTCGGGAAGACCGGCCCCTCGTTACGTGAAGTCGCAGCCCCTCAGCAACCACTTCACTTCGCCACCCACCCCTCGGCGGTGACTGAGATGACCCTATGTTGCACCTGCTGTTCGGTCAAGCCCATGATCAGGCGATTCTCCGTTGACTTCCGCTCAACTACGGCCCCCGCATGGATCTACCAGCAGTTCTCCCCGCGGCGATACCAACGAACGGTGGAAAGGTGCCCGGCCGGGTCGGTGCGCGTCCCCCGCGGAGCGGGCACCCACCGTGATCCCCGCCCGACCTCGGAGATGTACAGGCCGGGCACCTGATATGTACTGTTACTGATGTTACTTATGTGACGCGTGGGGTTGGCTGTCCGCCCTCACGCGACCCCCGCTGTCGCCGCCCGCCGCGGTACCCGCTTCCGAGGAGAACGATGTCTCGCCGCACCCGGTCCTTCGCAACGCTTCTGGCCACGGCCTGCCTCGTCGTCGTCGGCCTCTCCCCCGCCGCCTCCGCGCAGTCACTCCTCGGTCCCACCGGATCCACCGGCTCGGTCGGCGCGCTCGGACTCGAGTCCGCACCACTGCCCGCGGTCGGCGGATCGACCGGCGTGCTCACCCTGCCCGTCCCCGCCGTCGGACGGACCACGGCCGAGACAGGGGTGGCCTCGGTCTACCCCACCTCGGGCGAGACGGTGGGCGTCGCGCAACCGGTGATGATCCGGTTCGACCAGCCCGTCGCCGACCGTGCCCGCGCCGAGGCGTCGGTGGGAATCCGCACGGCGCCCGCCGTGGACGGCAAGTTCTACTGGGTCGGCGACTCGGAACTGCGCTGGCGACCACACGAGTTCTGGCCCGCGGGCACCTCCATCACCGTGTGGGCCGGAGGGCGTGAGACCGTCTTCCGCACCGGCGACGCGGTGATCTCGACCTATGACGACGCCACCCACACCGTCACCGTCACCCGCAACGGCCAGGTGGTGCGCACCATGAAGGCTTCCGCCGGCCGCGACGCCTACGCCACCCACAACGGCGTCTACTACAACGGCTGGCGGGCCCGCGAGGTGCGCATGGACTCGGAGACCTGGGGACTGTCCCGGACCGCCGGCGGGTACGACACGATCGTGGAGAACGGCGTGCGGCTGAGCTACGACGGCATCTTCATCCACTCGGCGCCGTGGTCGGTCGCCGACCAGGGTGTCCGGAATGTCTCGCACGGCTGCATCAACGTCAGCCCCGAGGACGCGGCCTGGTACTTCGACAACACCCGCAATGGCGACCCGTTCATCGTCACCGGCGGCCCCGGCCGACCGTTCGGCGCGTTCGACGGTCAGGGCGACTGGAACTACTGACCGCGGGCGGCCGCGGGCCGCCGCTCCGAAACACTTCGGTTGTGACGCACGATATATCCGGGTAGAAGTCTGTCGTAACGCTTAGAGAATCCCTCGCCGTCCTCAGGAGCCCCTCACATGACCCGTTCCTCCCGCCCCTCGGTGGCCGCCGCGGTCCTCGCCGCGATCGCGCTCCTCATGGGGGTGTCGGTCGGCGCGGGCACCGCCCCGACCGCCGAGGCCCAGTCCGTCATGCCGCTGAGCCCTCCCGGGGTGCCGCAGCTCGAGAACGCGCCCCTGTACACGCCGGCCATCCCGGGCGTCGCCGCGATGCCCGTACTGACCTACCCGGTCATCGGGCCCGCGCGGCCGACACCCGAGTACGGCAACGTCGACATCTTCCCCACCCCGAACGAGATCGTGGGCGTGGCACAGCCGGTCATGTTCTTCTTCGACCGCCCCATCCGCGACCGGGCGCGGGCCGAGGCCACGATCGGCATCCGCACCGAGCCGGCGGTCCCGGGCAAGTTCTACTGGGTGAACGACCGCGAGGTGCGCTGGCGGCCCCACGAGTTCTGGCCGGTCAACACCTCCGTGACCGTGTGGGCCGGTGGCAAGCGTCAGCAGTCGTTCCGGACCGGCGACGCCGTGATCGCCGTGTTCGACGACCGCACCAAGCTCGTCACCGTCACCCGCAACGGCCAGCACATCCGCACCATGCGAGCCTCCGCCGGACGGCCCGGCTGGGAGACCTACAACGGCACCTACTACACCGGCCAGCGCGGCCGTGAGGTCCGCATGAACTCGGAGACGTTCGGTCTGCGCATCGAGGACGGCGGGTACAACTCGATCATCAACGACGCCGTCCGGCTCTCCTACGACGGCATCTACATCCACTCCGCACCGTGGTCGGTCGCCGACCAGGGTGTCCGCAACGTCTCCCACGGCTGCATCAACGTCAGCCCCGCCGACGCCCGCTGGTACTACGACACCAGCCGCAACGGCGACCCGTTCATCGTCAAGAACGGGCCCGGCCGCCCGTTCGGCGCGTTCGACGGCCAGGGCGACTGGAACTACTGACGCCCGCTCGCCGGCGGCGCGGTCACCGGGGCGGAACGGGCGCGAGCACGCCCAGCAGCTGATCCGCGGGAACGCAGCGCGGCGGCGGGCCGG
>NZ_JAALDN010000404.1 GCF_014144855.1 Dietzia maris
GAGGCTGCTGTCCGCCTGGCCCGCCCGCCCCACCCCGCCTCGCGCCACCCCGGACAGCCGACGGCCCCGGATCCCGTGGAGATGTCTCCGGGATCCGGGGCCGTCGGTGTTCGAGAGGCGGGCGGGCCGCGCGATTACTCCTGGACGAACGCCCCGTCGAAGAACATCGTGGAGTAGAGGCTCGGCGAGACGCCCTTGACGGAGTCGTCGACCACCACGTACTCCTGCGCATTGGCCATCACGGCGAACGGCACGACCCGGTTGTAGACCTCCTGCAGGTCGGTCGCCGCGGCCTTCTGCGCCTCGAGGTCGCCGGCGGCCTTGAACGCCGTCACGGCCTTCGTGAGCTCGGGGTCGTCGACGCCCGGGATGTTGAGTGAGCCACCGGGGGTCATGGCGCTGGCGAAGGTGGAGGCCGGGTCGGCGTCCGAGGGGGACAGCCCGCCGATGACGGCCTCGTAGTCGCCGGTGAACTGGCGGGCCACGACCTGCGCGACCGGCTGGCTCTGGATGGTGACGTTGAAGCCCGCCGCGTCGAGCAGCGCCTTCACCGCCACGCCGGACTCCATGTTCTCCGGGCTGTCCGCCACGAGCAGGGTGAGCTCGCCGTTTCAGTCCGGACGGTCGGCCTTGACCTCGTCGATGAGAGCGGTGGCCTGCTCGACGTCGAACTCGGGGCCCTGCTGCCCGTCGTAGAAGCGTGAGGACTCCGCGATGATGGCGGACGTGGGCTGGCCGAGACCGCCGGTGAGGCGCTGATCGATGAGCTCCCGGTCGAGCGCCATGGCGAACGCCTGACGGGCCCGCTCGTCGGTGAGGACGCCGTCGTATCCGGCGTTACCGGCGTTGAGGTTGACGATGGAGCCGGCGCTGGTGATGGTCTCGAAACCCCGGTCGCCGGCGTCCTGGGCGGCGGTGACGGTCTTGGCGCCCCGCAGGAACCCGACCTGGACCTCGCCGGTCTGGAACGCCTCGTAGGTGCCCTGGGAGCCGGGGATACGGATGAACTCGAGGGTGGGGCAGACGGGACCGCCGTAGTAGTCCGGGTTGGGCTCCAGCACCAGCTCCTGGTCCGGGATGTACTCGGAGACCGTGAACGCGCCGGCACCGATCGGATTGCGGGCCCACTGGGCGGGGTCCGCGGCCTCGTAGGCGTCCTTGGGGATTACCTCGCCCGCGGTCCCGGCCAGCAGGATCGGGAAGCCGGCCCACGGCTCGGTGAGCGTGAACTCGACGGTCAGCGGGTCCGCCACGCGGGCCTGCTCCACCTGCATCGCGTCGGTCATCGCGTTGGAGACGGTCTTCGGGTCCTTGTGGAGGTCGATCGTGAACGCGACGTCCTCGGCGGTGAGCGGATCGCCGTTGGAGAAGGTGACGCCGTCGCGGAGCGTGAGCGTCCACACGGTGTTGTCGTCATTCGCCTCGAGCGACTCGGCCAGCTTGGGCTCGAACTCGGCAGCCTCGGGGTTCCACCGCATGAGGCGGTCGTAGACGGCCGCGGACTCGGTGGCCCCGCGGACACCGAACTGGCCCTGGCCGGGCGCGAACGAGGGGAGCATCGCGTACTCGCCCATGGTGATGGTGCCGCCGACGCGGTCGGCGGTGCAGCGCTCGGACTGGTCCGGGGCGGTGGCGCCGGAGGCCGAAGCGGTGGGATCGGCTCCGCCTCCTCCGCATGCGGTGAGCGCGAGGGTGGTCGCGGCGAGGACGGCCAGGGCGCTGGTGGCGCGGGTCATCTGTTCTCCTGATCGTGAGGGGCGGCGGGCCGGTCGGCCCACCGCTCATAGGTGTTTCCGGCACAGAGATGCCCCGGGCTCTCACCGGTGGGCGGGAGCCCGGGGCACGTCTGTGTGGTTCGGGCGCGGCCCGTCAGGACCGCGGGGGAGTGATCACTCCTTGACGAAGGCCCCGTCGTACAGGACGGTCGAGGACAGCGTCGGGGTGAGGCCACCGACGGTGTCGGCGACGGCCACGTACTGCTCGGCATTGGCGATCACCGTGAACGGTTGCACCTCGTTGAAGACCTCCTGCAGGCGCGTGAGCGCGGCCTTCTGCGCGTCGAGGTCGGGCGCGGCCTTGAGCTCGGTCACCGCGGCGGTGAGCTCGGGATCGTCGATGCCCGTGAGGTTGGTGGCGCCGTCCGGGCTGAAGGCGCTGGCGAAGGTGGACGCCAGGTCGGCGTCGGAGGGGGCCAGGCCGCCGATCACGATCTCGTAGTCGCCGGTGAACTGACGCGCCGTGACCTGCGAGACGGGGGCGTTGTCGATGACGACGTTGAACCCGGCGGCGTCGAGCATCGCCTTGGCGATCACGCCGGCCTCGATGTTCTCGGGGCCGTCGGAGATGAGCATGCGCAGCTCGCCGTTCCAGTCGGGACGGCCGGCCTTGAGCTCGGCCACCACGGACTTGGCCTTCTCGACGTCGTAGGCCGGGCCCTCCTGGCCGTCGTACAGGCGGGACGAGTCGGCGACCAGTGCGGAGGTCGGCTGGCCCTCGCCGTCGTACAGACGCTGGTTCCACAGGTCCCGGTCGATCGCCGCGGCGACCGCCTGGCGGGCGCGGACGTCGGTGAGGATGCCGTCGTAACCGGCCTTGCCGGAGTTCATGTTGAGCACCGAGCCGGAGCTGATGATCTCCTGGAAGCCGCGGACGTCCTCGTTCTGCGCCATGGTGGTGAACTTGGCGCCACGCAGGAAACCGACCTGGACCTCGCCGGTCTTGAAGGCGTCGAAGGTGCTCTGCGAGCCGGGGATGCGGATGAACTCCAGGGTCGGGCAGACGGGCCCGCCGTAGTAGTTCGGATTGGGCACGAGCACGGTCCGCTGATCGGGGATGTACTCGGCGACGGTGAACGCGCCGGCGCCGATCGGGTTACGCGCCCACTCCTGCGGGTCGGCGGCCTCGTAGGCGTTCTTCGGGATGACCTCGCCGACGGTGCCGGCGAGGGTCACGGGGAACCCGGCCCACGGGTCGTCGAGCGTGAACTCCACGGTGAGCGGGTCCACGACGCGCGCGTCGGAGATCTCCATCGCGTCGGTCATGGCGACCGAGCGGGTGGCGGGGTCCTTGTGCAGGCCGACGGTGAACGCGACGTCCTCCGCGGTGAGCGGGTCGCCGTTGGAGAAGGTGACGCCATCACGCAGGGTGAGGGTCCACACGGTGTTGTCGTCGTTGGCCTCGAGGGACTCGGCGAGCTTGGGCTCGAACTCCTCGGCCTCGGGGTTCCACACCATGAGCCGGTCGTAGACGGCCGCCGACTGCGCGCCGCCGCGGACACCGTACTGGCCCTGGCCGGGCGCGAAGGACGGGAGCATGGAGAACTCGCCCACGGTGATCTCGCCGCCGGCCCGGTCCTCGGTGCACCGCTCGGACTGGTCGGGGGCCTGGCCCTCGGCGCCGCCGGAGGCGGAGGTGGACTCCTCCCCGCCGCCGCAGGCGGACAGGGTCAGGGCGGCGGCCGCGAGGACGGCCATGGCGCTGGTGGTGCGCTTCATCGATTCTCCTGGAGAGGGTGGTGGCACGCGACCTGGTGGCCGGGTGCGATGTCGACCAACGGGGGGCGTTCGGTGGCGCAGATGTCGGTGGCCAGTGGGCACCGGGTTCGGAATCTGCATCCGGATGGGGGGTTCAGGGGCGAGGGCAGCTCGGAGCTGGTCGCGGTGATGGAGTCCTCGCCGAGCGTGTCGGCGAGCGTGCCGCCGAGCGTGGGCGCGGACGAGATGAGGAGCATCGTGTACGGGTGGGCCGGGGCCCGGTACAGCGACTCGGTGTCGGCGACCTCGCAGACGGTGCCGAGGTACATCACCGCCACGCGGTCGGCGATGTTGTGCACCACCGACAGGTCGTGGGAGATGAAGATCATCGTCAGGCGGTAGCGCTCCTTCATCTCCTCGAGGAGGTTGAGGATCTGTGCCTGCACGGAGACGTCGAGGGCCGAGACCGGCTCGTCGCACACCAGCACCTCGGGCTCCAGGACGAGTGCGCGGGCCAGGGCGATGCGCTGGCACTGCCCGCCGGAGAACTCCGACGGGCGGCGGCCGCCGGCGTGCTCGGGGTCGAGTCCGACGGCCTCGAGGGCGGCGTCGACGCGGCGACGGATCTCCTCGCGTCCACCGTCGACGCCCTGGATCTCGAGGCCCTCGGCCACGATGTCGCGGACCCTGCGGCGCGGGTTGAGGGAGGACACGGGGTCCTGGAAGACCATCTGGATCATCTTGCGGGCCCGGGTCAGGGCCGCTCCGGACAGCGAGCACAGGTCCGTGTCGTCGACCATCACGCGCCCGGAGTTCGGGCGGGGCAGCTGCAGCATCGCCCGGCCGAGGCTGGACTTTCCACAGCCGGACTCGCCGACCAGGGCCAGTGTGGAGCCGCGGGGGACCGTGAGGGAGACGTCCGAGACGGCGTGGACCGTGCCCTTGCGGGTGTGGTACTCGACGGTCACGTGGTCGACGACGAGTTTGTCGGCCCCGTGCTCGTCGACGACGACGTCGGCATCGGCCGGAGGGCCCGCGGCGTCCGGCTCGGCCGAACCGGTGAGGTGGGGGGAGGGGACGGTCATGATGCCTCGCTGGTGGTGCTGGAAGTGGCGGGGACGAGCGGGTGATGGCACGCGGCGCGGTGGATTTCAGCGATGGGGGCGGCGAACCGCGGTGTCACGTCGGGTGCCGTCGCCAGGTCCTCGAGCGGCGGATCCACGGCGAGGCAGTCGTCGGCCACACGCGGGCAGCGGGGTGCGAACCGGCAGCCGGCGGGCATCTCCCGCAGGTTCGGCGGGCGACCCTCGATCACGGTGAGCCGGGTGTGCGGCGGCAGGTCGGGACGCGGGATCGAGTCCAGCAGCGCCCCGGTGTACGGGTGTGCGGGCTCGTCGAGCAGGGCCCGGGTGTCGCCCACCTCGAGGAACCGTCCGGCGTACATGACCCCGATCCTGTCGGTGTGCTGCGAGACCACCGCGAGGTCGTGGCTGACGAGGATCATCGCCATGTCCGAATCGGCCTGCAGCCCGTGCAGCAGGTCGAGGATCTCGTGCTGCACCGTCACGTCGAGCGCGGTCGTGGGCTCGTCGGCGATGAGGAGCTTGGGCGAGCAGGACAGGGCGATCGCGATGCCGACCCGCTGGCGCATGCCGCCGGAGAGCTGGTGCGGGTACTCGGAGAGCCGGGCGCGCGGTGAGGGGATGCGCACCCGGGTCAGCAGTTCGACCGCGTGGTCGGTGGCCTCGCGGCGGCTCAGTCCCAGGTGGTGGCGCAGCGGGTCGGTGATCTGGCGCCCGATGGTCCGGATCGGGTTGAGCGAGGTCAACGGGTCCTGGAACACCATGGCGATCTCGCGGCCCCAGAACTTCTGCGCCTCGCGCTGGGACAGGGACAGGACGTCCCGGCCGTCGAAGCGGACCGTGGAGCCCTGATCGACGCGGGCGGTGGTTGGCGCGATGCCCATGATCGACCGCACGAGCATCGACTTGCCCGAGCCGGACTCGCCCACGATGCCGATCGTCTCGCCCCGGCGCAGGGAGATGTTCACCCCGTCGACGGGCGTGATGCGACCGTCGGGGGTGTCGATGTGGGTGCGCAGGTCCCGGACCTCGAGCAGCAGGTCGGGGTCCGAAGGCCCGTGTCCGCTGGGTGCTGCGGCGGCGATGGCTGCCTCCTGGGGTTGGTGTCTCGGACGGGGATCTAAGACAACTGCTTAGAACGTGTTGCTGTGATGAGTATCACGGCATAGGGTGTCCACGTCAAGGTGATTAAGAAGCCGCCTCAGGCGGTGACTCAAACGAAGGGGTCTCCCCACGTGCTCAGGTTCATTGGCGAACGCGCTCTGCACGCGGTCGTCGTCGTCGTACTCGCGACCATCGGCGCGTTCTTCCTGATGGAGGCCGTTCCCGGCGACTCCGCGGCATCCGCCGTGGGGCCGGGCGCGACCGCAGAGCAATACCAGGCAGCCCGGGAGGAGCTGGGTCTCGACGACCCGGTCACCACCCGGTTCGCGGAATGGGTCGGCAGTATGGCCTCGGCCGACCTGGGCAACTCGCTCATCCCGCCCAACCAGCCGGTCACCGAGATGATCGGCAACGCGCTGCCGGTCACCATCCAGCTGGCGTTCCTGTCGATCATCCTGTCGCTGGCGATCGCGGTCCCGGTGGCGGTGTGGTCGGCCTACCGCCGTGGTGGGGTGTTCGACCAGGTCGCCTCGGTCGTGTCGTTCGCGTTCATCTCGGTGCCCAGCTTCGTGGCCGGGCTGCTGCTGATCTACCTGCTGGTGTTCAACCACTCCTTCGCGCAGCAGCTCATCCTCGGCGCGGCCGTCGTGATCGGGCTGGTGGTGACGCTGTCGCCGCTGGGCCGTCGGGGCGGGCGCGGGGCACCCGGCGTCACCTGGGGCCGGTCCCTCATCGCCGGTCTCGCGGTGGGTGGGGTGATCGCCGTGATCGCGCTGTTCCTGCCCGAGTTCCCCCGCCAGGGCTACGCGCCGCTGGCCGAGGGGCTGGGGGAGAACCTGCGCAGCATCATGCTGCCCGCGCTCACCCTCGCGCTGATGGAGGTCGCGATCTTCACCCGCGTCCTGCGGACCGACATGATCTCGACCCTGCAACAGGACTTCGTCCTGTCCTCGCGCGCGAAGGGCATGCCGACCGGCCACGTCCTGGTCAAGGAGGCCCTGCGGCCGTCGACGGTCTCGATCATCACCCTCGCCGGCATCAGCCTCGGTCGCCTCATCGGCGGGACGGTGGTCGTCGAGCGGCTGTTCAACCTGCCCGGTATGGGCAGCATGATCGTCGACGCCGTCCAGAACGACAATCTGCCCGTGGTGCTCGGCGGCGTGATCGTCATCGCCGTCTTCTACGTCGTGGTCAACATGACCGTCGACGTCACCTATGCACTCATCGACCCGAGGATCCGCCGTGGCTGACAACGACCCCACCCGTTCCACCGTCGCCTCGACCGCGACCGCGACCATCGCCGCGGAGGCGCCCGCCCGGCGCAAGCTGCGCCTGCCGAAGCTCTCCGCGGTCGGCACCCTGCTCGCCCTCGGGTGGACCGCCCTCATCGTTCTCGGCGCGTTGATCGTCGACTTCCTGCCGCTGGCCGAGGCGCGCGACCCGCAGTTCGCGCTGACGACCCGGTCCCTGCTGCCGCCGGATCTGCTCACGGCGCATCCCCTGGGCACCGACCGTCAGGGCCTCGACATCCTCGGCGGCCTGCTCTACGGCGCCCGGGTCTCCATCGTGGTGGGCATCGGCGGTGTCGTCATCGGCGCCCTCATCGGCGGCGCGCTGGGCCTGGTGGCCGGCTACAAGGGCGGCTGGGCCGACCGGATCGTCTCCATCATCAGCGACGTCCTGCTGGCGTTCCCGTCGCTCATCCTGCTCATCGCGATCGTCACGGTCCTCGACCCGACCCTGCTCAACGTCACCCTGGCGCTGGGGATCATGGTGGTGCCGTCGTACGCACGGCTCGTCCGCGCCAACGCGATGAGCTTCGCCGGCCGCGAGTTCGTCACCGCCGCCCGGTCGCTCGGTGCGGGAGAGACCCGCATCATGCTGCGCGAGGTGGCCCCCAACATCGTGGCGCCGGTGCTGTCCTACAGTTTCATGCTCGTGGCGGTGCTGATCGTCGCGGAGGCCTCGCTGAGCTACCTGGGACTGAGCATTCCTCGGCCCGAACCGACGTGGGGCAACATGATCAGCGCCGGTCAGTCCGATTTCGAGAGGTACCCCGGACTGGTGGGGATTCCCGCCATCGTCCTGTTCCTCACGGTGTTGAGCTTCAACCAGCTGGGCGAGGCCGCCGGCCGCAAGTGGAGCCCCGGAGCGGCCAAGATCTGATCGACGCCGACCGGCCCGGTCCGGCGGCGGTATGGGCACTGTTCAATCAAGGCGGAGGAAGGGGCCCGATGGACCCGACGAATGAACCCTCGGTCGAGGGGGCCGCCCAGGCGAGGGACGCCAAGACGGCGATGCTCGAGATCGCCGAGCAACTGATCAGCGAGCGCGGTCTGGACCGTGTCTCGATGCGCGACGTCGCCACCGCCGCCGGGCAACGCAACAACTCCGCGGTGCAGTACCACTTCGGCAGCCGCGACGGTCTCATCCTGCAGGTGCTGCGGCGCCGGCTGACCGCCCTCGACGTCGATCGCCGGCAGCGGTTGGCGGAGATCGACGAGCAGGGCCTGGGCACCGACCTCGCGGCTCTCGTGCGGGTGCTGTTCGAGCCGATCGTCGAGCTGCTCCGGTCCCAGCCCGAGTCCACCTATTACGCACGGTTCCTGCAGCGGGTCGGACCTGTCATGGCCCCCGGGATCCCGGAGGCGCAGTTGCGCACCGCGACCGACGACGTGGTGGTGCGCCTCATCGATGTGCTCTCCCACCTGCCGCGGCGGGTGGCGTTCGAACGTATCGACCTGGCCACCCAGATGTTCACCGGTGCACTGGCCGTTTACGAGGACCGTCGGGACGCCCGGAACGCCGTGGTCAACGCCGACTTCGACAAGGTCGTCGCCCATCTCTACGACATGGTCGAGGCCGCGCTGCGTGCAGGGGTCGGACCAGGGGAGTCACACGTCGCGGACGCACCGGAAGCCGAGGTTGGCAGTAGCTGAACCGGCGGTGTTCGCGGATCGGGCCGCCACCCGGTATCGGTGGCAGTACGACTCGTGGCACAGGTAGGAACCTCCCCGCATCACGCGCCACGTCTCGTCGCCCGGGCTCCCGTCGGGGCGCGGACCGCGGGGATCCTCTCGGGGCGAGACCGCGTAGTAGCCGGGGTCGAACACGTCGGCGCACCATTCCCACACGTTGCCGACCATCTGGTGCAGGCCGTATCCGTTCGGCCGGAACGCGCGTACCGGGGCGGTCGTCAGGTGGCCGTCGTCGAGCGTGTTGTGGGAGGGGAACCGTCCCTGCCACACATTGAGACCCCACCGACCACGCGGGGTCAGCTCGTCGCCCCACGGGAAGCGGGCCCCGGCGAGGCCGCCCCGTGCCGCGTACTCCCACTCCGCCTCGGTGGGCAGGCGGGCCCCCGCCCATTCGCAGTAGGCCGTCGCGTCGTTCCAGGACACGTGCACGACCGGGTGGTTCTGCACAGCGGTGATCGAGGACCGGCGCCCGCCGGGGTGGCGCCAGTCGGCTCCCCGCACGGCCACCCACCACGGCGTGGAATCCAGGTGGTGGAGGACGTCGGCCGGGTCGGCCTCCACGGCGAGATGGAACACCGGCGAGACGCCGAGGTCCTCCGCGTCGGTCACGTACCCGGTGTCCTTGCAGAACCTGGCGAACTGGGCGTTGGTTACGGCGCACTCGTCCATCCGGAACGAGCGCAGGCTCACCTCGTGCAGGGGTAGCTCCCCGTCGTCGGGGTACCCCTCGTCGAAGTGGTCGCCCATCACCGACGTCCCGCCGGGAATCAGGACCTGCCGGCGGGGACGGTCGGCTCCACGGCCCGGGGACCGCGGGCCCCGCAGGTTCGGCCCGTCGGGAGGGGGCGGGGCGCCCGGTGCGCAGCAGGCCCTCGTCGTCGTCATCGTCCTTCCCCGGCTCCGCGGCCCGTGACCACCTCGGACAGGAGTTCCGCCATCCGCGTGTCGACGTCCTCACGGTCGGCGGCTGCGACGTCCAGGACGTCGAGGATCTGCTCGCGCAGAACCGGCCAGGCATAGATCACCGTGAGGGCGAGCGCGAGGTGCAGTTCGCCGGCCGGCGGGGGATCGGTCATGCGGGACACCGCGCCGGCGGGCCGGACCGAGGCGTCGATCAGCGGCCGCGACACGGCGCCCGGATCCAGGGCAAGCCACACCAGGAGGCGGCTGAAATCCGGGTTGTCGACGGCTCCGGTGAGCATGGAGTGGACGGCCCTGCCGGCATCGTCGTGGTCTCCCACCCGGGCGGTGCCGTGCCGCAGGCCGTCCTCGAGCACCGCCGACAGCAGGTCGTCCTTGTTCCCGATGTGTCGGTGGATGAGGCCGAGGTTCACCCCCGCGGCCTCGGCCACCAGGCGCAGGGGCGCCCGTGGCCCGCGGGCCGCGAAGATCCGGCGGGCGGTGCCGAGAACGGCGCGGCGTACTGCGTCTCGTCCGACGGGGCGATCCGATTCGGGGAGATCCATGGACGCCACTGTAGACGATCGTCTACAGTCACGGTTGAGCACGCTGTAGACAGATGTCTACACCTCGCGCGTCGTCCCCTCGACCAGGCCCACCGGCCACGGAAGGAACCCCCATGCAGGTCACGATCGGCGATCACGACATCGAGTTCGGCCCCAAGCGGATGCGGCTGACGGCCGACGATGCCCCGCCCGCCACCTACCACCACATCGGCGTGCGGCCCGTCACCCCGTTCATCGGAGCGGACGTCGAGGGCGTCGACCTCGCCGCCCCGTCACCCGAGCAGATCTCCGAACTCAAGACCGCGCTGCTCGAGAGGAAGGTGCTCTTCTTCCGCGACCAACAGCACGTCACCGCCCACCAGCACCGCGACTTCGCCGCCCACTGGGGCGACCTGGAGGTCCACCCGCTCCTCGACCAGGGGGAGATCCCCGAGGTCGTGAGGTTCGACCGCGGACAGGACAACCCGGGCATGGAGAACATCTGGCACGTGGACGTCACCTGGCAGGACCGGCCCCCCATGGGGTCGGTGCTGCGGGCGATCCGGGTCCCCGATGCCGGCGGCGACACCCTGTGGTCGGACATGGGCAACGCCTACGACGCGCTGCCGGACGAGATCAAGGAGTGGATCGACGGGCTGACGGCCACACACGACTTCACGCCGTCGTTCGGCCGGAGCATGTCCCCCGACAAGCTCGCCGAGATGCAGAAGCGCTACCCGCCGCAGCACCATCCGGTGGTCCGCACGCACCCCGAGACCGGCCGCAGACTCCTGTTCGTCAACAGCCTGTTCACCACCGGTATCGACGGCATGGACCCGGTCGAGGGCAGGGAGTTGTTGCGGCGCCTGCTCGACCAGGTCAAGATGCCCGACTTCCAGGCACGCCTGCGTTGGGCCCCGGGCACGGTGGCGTTCTGGGACAACCGGGCCACCCAGCACTACGCGTGCAGTGACTACTTCCCCCATCGTCGGGTCATGGAGCGCGTCGCCATCGTCGGGGACGTGCCAGCATGAGCCCGTCAGACGACGCGTTCCCCGAGGCCGGTCTCGACCGTCACGTCCTGCCCGTGCGGCGGCTCGCCGGTCGGGTGCCCGCTGAGATGGACCGCCGCGATCAGCAGGACGGGTTCCCGGGCGTCGAGCAGATCCGCCCACCGCAGGGGGCGCCCAACGTCCTGCTGGTGATGCTCGACGACGTGGGGTTCGGCACGTCCTCGGCGTTCGGGGGCCCCTGCCGCACCCCGACCATCGAGCGCCTCAACCACGACGGGGCGGGGTACACGCGGTTCCACACCACCGCGCTGTGCTCGCCGACCCGCGCCGCGACCCTCACCGGGCGCAACCACCACAGCGTGGGGATGGGCGTGATCGCCGAGATGAGCACCCGCGCACCCGGATACACGGGCATGCGGCCCGACTCGGCGGCCACCATCGCCCGGGTGCTGCGCGGCAACGGCTACGCCACCGGCGCGTTCGGAAAAATGCACCAGACCCCGCCGTGGGAGACCACGGCCGCCGGGCCGTTCGACCGCTGGCCCACCGAGGAGGGGTTCGACACCTTCTACGGGTTCCTGGGCGCCGAGGCGGACCACTTCACCCCGGTCCTCTACGACGGGCGTCGGCAGGTGGACCCGCCCCGGACACCGGAGGAGGGATACCACCTCACCGAGGACCTGGTGGACCACGCCGTCCAGTGGGTCGAGAACGTCTCCACCGTGGCCCCCGACATGCCGTGGTTCTGTTACCTGCCGCTGGGCGCGGTCCACGCGCCGCTGCACGTCCCCGAGTCCTACCGTGACCGGTACGCCGGCGAGTTCGACGACGGCTGGGACGCCCTGCGCGAGCGGACCCTGGCGCGCCAGAAGGAACTGGGAGTGGTCCCCGAGGACACCGAGCTCGGACCGTGGGCGCCCGGTCTGCCGCACTGGGACGAGCTCGACGACGACGAGAAGAAGGTCGCCGCCCGACTCATGGAGCTGTACGCCGGGTTCCTCGAGCACACCGATGACCAGGTCGGGCGACTCATCGACCATCTCGACTCGACGGGTGCGCTGGAGAACACCCTGGTCCTGTACATGGTCGGGGACAACGGCGCCTCCACGGAGGGCGGCCGGCTGGGCGCGTTCAACTACCTCGCCGGACTCAACGGGCTGCCCTCGACCACCGAGGAACTGCTGGCCAAGTGGGACGATCTCGGCGGCCCCGACTCGTACCCGCACTTCCCGTCGTCCTGGGCGCTGGCGCTGAACACCCCCTACCAGTGGGCCAAACAGGTCGCCTCCCACTACGGCGGGACCCGGAACGCCCTCGTCGCGCACTGGCCGGGCCGGATCGCCGAGCCGGGCAGGTTGCGCCACCAGTGGCACCACTGCGTGGACATCGCCCCCACCATCCTCGAGGCCGCGGGTCTGCCGATGCCGCACACCGTGGACGGTGTGGCGCAGAAGCCCCTCGAGGGTATGGGCATGACCTACACCTTCGACCAGCCCGACGCCGCGGACCGGCACACCACCCAGTACTTCGAGATCTTCGGCAACCGCGGGATCTACGACCACGGGTGGACCGCCGTGACCGCGCAACGGGCGCCCTGGCTGATGGCCACCTCCGGCGTCGACCTCACGCCGCTGGCGGACAGTACATGGGAGCTCTACGACACCCGCGCGGACTGGTCGCAGTCCCGTGACCTGGCCGCCGAGCACCCCGAGATCCTCGAGCGGTTGACGATGAAGTTCATCGCCGAGGCCGCGCGGTACGACGTGCTGCCGCTGGACGACAGCACCGTGGGACGCCAGGCCGGCGTCGACAACCGCTCACCCCACCCCATGGGCGGCCGCTCGTCGATCACCCTGTACCCGCACATGGACGGGCTCAACGAGAAGGCCGCGCCCAAGCTGCTCAACCGTGCGTTCCGGCTCACGGCGTCGCTGGAGGTCCACGGCGGCGATTCCCCCGCGGCGGGGTCCTGCGAGGGTGTGCTGCTCAGCCTGGGTGGCCGCTTCGGAGGCATGACGCTGTACATCGTCGACGGGGTGCCCGTCTTCGAGTACAACTTCTTCGGTCGCCACCACGGCCGGGCAGCCGGCAGCGAACCGCTCGCCGCGGGTGCGCGCACCGTCGAGCTCGAGTTCGCCTACGACGGAGGGATCGCGGCGGGCGCGGACCTGCGCCTGCTCGTCGACGGTGAGCAGGTGGGGCACGGGCGGATCGCCGTGACGGCGCCCGCGATGTTCAGCATGAACGAGACCCTCGACATCGGGCGCAGTCGGGGGAGCGCGGTGAGCACCGCGTACGAGGGATCGTTCCCGGTCCGCGGCGCCACGCTCCACCACGTGCAGGTGGATCTCGGTCGCGGCAGTGAACTCCCGCAGGCGCGACGGGACGAGATCGAACTGGCCACCCACTGACCTCGGCGACGGACCGGTCGCCGGGTCAGACCCGGCCGCGCAGGAGCTTGCGGAAGTACACGACGGGCTGGACGAACCGGTCGAACGCGTACGTCATCCGTCGCGGGGCGAAGAGGTCGATCCCCGGCACCGACGGGGCCGGCCGGCCGTCCCGGTCGTGCTCGTCGAGCACCAGTCGGCCCCTGCTCACGGCCACGGGGATGACCGTGTAGCCGTCGTACTCCTTCAGCGGCCCACCGTCGCGGGCGGCGCGCAGGTTGTCGGCCACCACCGCGACCTGGTCGCGCAACGCGCCACCGGACGGGCGGGTGTCCACGGTCGCGGCGTCCCCCAGTCCCCACACCGTCTCGTGGCGCGTGTGGCGCAGGGTGCGGGGGTCCACCTCGACGAGCGTGGCGGCGTCGCCCGTCGCCAGGCCCGAGTCGGCGACGAATCGCGGTGCGCGGCTGTCCGGGGTGACGTAGGCGAGGTTGACGTGCTCGAGGGTCACCGGGGCGGGGCCGTCGAGCGAGACGGTCCGGGCGGCGTGGTCCACAGCGGTCACCCGAGTGTCGGCGTGCACCGTGATGCCGTAGTCCTCGATGAACGGCTGCAATCGGGAGTCGATCTTCTCCAGTCCGAGCAGTCCGCCGAACGGGGTCACCAGGTGCACGTCGATCCGGTCGAGCACCTCGGCCCGCCGCCACCGGTCGCACGCCAGGAACATCGCCTTGAGCACCGTCCCGCCGCAGGATGCCGGCTCGGGCGGAACCGAGAACACCACGGTGCCCTCACGTTCACGCACGAGGGCGGCACATGCCCGACCGGCGTACTCGGGCACGTGGGCGGACACCGCCCAGCCGTCGACGTAGGCCTCCTGCAGTCCCGGAATCTCCTCCCAGTGCGGGGTGAGACCGGGGCACAACACCAGGTCGCGGTAGCTGACGGACGCGCCGCTGTCGAGGGTGACGGTCCGGGCGTCGGGATCGACGCGGGTGGCCGCGTGCGGCACGAGTTCGACCCCGTCCGGGACCACGGTCGCCATGGCCCGCTCGTAGCGGGACATGCGTGCCTGCCCGGCCGCGGCGTAGTTCAGCATCGGCCGGTAGCGGTGCACCGGGCTGGGGTCGATGAGCGCGATGCCGCCCACGCCATCGCGCCTGAGGCGGGCCGCCAGGGAGACCCCGGCATTGCCTGCCCCGACGATCACGGTGTCGAACGCGGCGGGCATGGCTTTAGAACACCTCGAACGCGTAGCCGACGAGGCCGACCACCAGGAGGAGGACGACGATGGCGATGACCACGATCCACACGACGGGACTCGTGCGTCCCGGCTGAGGAGTCGGGCTCTGCCGCTCCGTGGGGGCCTGCTTCCTGGCCGCACTGTCCGACTGCAACGAGGTCGAGTCGGAGTCCGGCGTCACCCCGGCGGGGGCGGAACCGGTGTCATCCACGTCCGGGCTCTGGGCGGGATCCGGGTCTGACGGTCGGGCGTTGGTCATAGTCGCACCTCTCGTTGACTGGGACCCACACGCTAGGGGCTCGGCGGTCGAGCTTCCACCGGTCGGCCTGTCACCGGCCGGTCTTTCGCCTCTCGACGCGAACCGCGGCCCGGGTCCTGGCCGAGCACCACCACGCCCGGCCCCGCCCCGGCCGCGAGACCGGAGAGGACCTCCGCGACCGACCACGCGGTGATCGCCGAGGTGCGGCCGCCGGAGTCGGGGTCCACGGCGTTCTCGAACTGCAGCTCGTAGCGACCCATCGGCGAGACCCACTCCACGACGTGGCGGGTGCGACGGACCTGGGGGTCGGCGACCACGACCACCTCGGTCCGGTCCAATCCCAGCGTGGCCAGCGCGAGCGCGACCGAGGCGTTGGAGGTGAGCGGGAACGCCAGCGCCGCCTCGCGGGCCGACCCGCGGAACACCTCCCGTCGCTCGGTGAGCTGCTCGTCGACGTCCAGCGCGGCCGGGCTCTTGATGGTGTAGTGCCGCAGGAGTGCGTCGTCGGTGCCCGCGCGTGCGGCCGCCGAGAGGACGTCGAGTCCGCCGATCGCCCCGGCGGGGACGAGTACGCGACCGGCGCCCGACCCGCCCGCTAGCAGGTCGCGCGGGTCCGAGTGGCGGGCGAACACCCCGCAGGAGCACACGACCATGTCCCTGCCGGCGGCC
>NZ_JAALDN010000405.1 GCF_014144855.1 Dietzia maris
GTCAGGGTTCTCTATGCTGGGCCCGTTGTTCTGACAATAAAAGAGAGAAAGGCAGATATGGATTTGCTCGGCTCTCCCGCGCTGAGTGCGACTGCGCTTGTATTGCTACTGCTGCTGTTCTACGGCGGCACCATGGTCATGTCCATGCGGATCGCTCGCAAGGACGAGAACGCTGACAACTACATGACGGCCGGTCACCGGATCGGATTCGGCATCTCGGCGGCGTCGATGACGGCCACCTGGATCTGGGCCTCGTCGATGTACGCCTCGGTCAACTCCGGCTACCTCTACGGGGTGTCGGGACCGATCCACTACGGGCTCTGGGGTGCCCTGATGATCCTGTTCATCTACCCCTTCGGTCGACGCATCCGTAAGGTCGCGCCCCAGGCTCACACCCTGGCCGAGGTCATGTTCGCGCGCCACGGGCGCTCCTCCCAGCTGATGCTGGCCGGCTCCAACATCCTGGGCTCGGTCATCTCGCTGACGTCGAACTTCATCGCCGGTGGCGCCCTGATCGCCATGCTCAGCCCGTTCAGCTTCATGCAGGGCATCATCGTGATCGCCGCCGGTGTGCTGCTCTACACACTGTGGTCCGGCTTCCGCGCCTCGGTGCTCACGGACTTCGCCCAGGTGCTGGCCATGCTCGGCGCGGTCATCATCATCGTGCCGTCGATGTTCTTCTTCCTCGGCGGTGTCGAGGTGTTCTCGAGCGGTGCGGCCAACCTGACCCCGCAGCAGAGCAACTTCTTCTCCTCGGACGCGTTCCTCAACCAGGGCGCGCCCTACATCGCGGCCGTGCTGGCTTACGCGATCGGCAACCAGACCATCGCCCAGCGCCTGTTCGCGGTGCGCGAGGACCTGATCAAGCCGACCTTCATCACGGCGACGATCGGCTACGGCGCCACGATCATCGGCATCGGCATGGTGGGCGTGCTCGCCCTGTACGCGGGTATCGATCCCGTGGACGGCGACCCCAACAACATCCTGCCGCAGGTGGCCGCCGAGTACCTGCCGGGCATCCTGGTCGCGGTGTTCTTCATCATGATCATCGGGTCGCTCTCGTCGACCGCGGACTCCGACCTGTCGGCCATGTCGTCGATCGCCATGACCGACGTCTACGGACAGAGCCTGCGCAGCAAGGGCAAGGTGCCCAACCCGCGCACGATGCTCATCGTGGGCCGGCTCACGATGGTCGTCGCCACCGCTGCGGCGCTGGTGTTCGCCAACATCCGCTTCAACATCCTGGACCTGCTGGTCTTCGTGGGTGCCCTGTGGGGTGCCCTGGTGTTCCCGGTGATCGCGAGCTTCTACTGGAAGAAGGTCACCAACATGGCCTTCACCGTGTCCGTGCTCGCGGCGCTCGCGGTGTTCCTGCCGACCCGTTTCGGTGCCATCCCGGACAGCGGCGTGCTCGCGTACGGCATCGAGGCGCTGGCGGTGATCGGCGTGGGCGTGGTGCTCGGGCTGATGGTCTTCGGGTTCTTCGGCCTGCGCCCGGCGCTGGTCGTCGGCGCGATAGCAGCCCTGGGCAGTGCGCCGTTCATCTTCGGCTTCCTGCGTGACTACGACACCCTGACCGCTTCGCTCGTGGCGTACGCCGTGAGCACGATCGTCTGTGCCGCGATGTCCTTCCGTAGCTCGATGGACTTCGACTTCGCCAAGATCGCCGCCCGCACCGCCGACTACGACACCGCCGAGTCGGCGGAGGCGCTCGAGGCCCAGTCCGACGACGACGGCCGCGACCAGAACGTCCGAACCGATGACGACGACGACGACCTCGTCCGCGTCTAGGAAGGAAGGCAGCTGACAATGACACCGATCCTTCTCACGATCTACGTCCTGATCTGGCCCGTCATCGTGGCCGGCGTCCTCGCCGTCCTCGTCCGTGGCTTCGTCAAGGAGGCCGCCGAGGCCAGGCGCGAAGGCGACCCGATCATCTAGGGCGGCACAGAGCTGGCACGTTGCAGAGCTGGCCAGCCACGGAGCTGGCCCGTTGCAGAGCAGAGCCCCCGGTTGGCAGTCGCCTACCGGGGGCTCTTCTCATGCTTGAACCCGGACCACGCCGAGAGCGAGCCTTGGACCGGGCGCGAGTCTCAGGCCAGGAGCGAGGCGTCGACCTCGTCCCACGAGCTGGCGCCGCTCAGCGACATGGTGAGGTCGATCTCGGCGAGCAGGTTGTCGAGCACCTCGCCGACGCCGTGTTCGCCGGCGATGGCCAGGCCGTAGACGTGGGGCCGGCCGAGCGTCACCGCGTTCGCGCCGCACGCCATGGCCTTGACGACGTCGGTGCCGTTGCGGACGCCCGAGTCGAGCAGCAGTGTCGGCTCCGGGCCGACCGCCTCGCGGATCGCAACGAGGGCGTCGAGGGTGCCGATCGACCCGTCGACCTGGCGGCCGCCGTGGTTGGACACCATGACCGCGTCGACACCGGCATCGAACGCCTGCCGGGCGTCATCGGGGTGCAGGACGCCCTTGAGGACGATCGGCAGCCTCGTCCGGTCCCGCAGGGTCGCCAGGTGGTCCCAGCTCAGTGCCGGGTTGGAGAACGTGTCGAGGAACGTCTGCACGGCGGCACGGGTCTCGGGGGCGCGCAGGTTCTCCCGCGTCGAACCCGGGTGGTTGCGCGCCATCTCGAGCAGCGTCAGCGCCGCCTGCGGGGTGACCTTGACGGCATCGGCGTCCGCGCTGGCGCCCGCCGCGGCCTCGCGGTCGACCCGCTCGGCGACCAACTGCCGGAAGCGCGGGTCCGAGGTGTACTGCGCTATCCCGACGCCGCGGGTGAACGGCAGCGAACCGAGGTCGAGGTCCCACGGCCGCCAGCCCAGCGTGGTGGTGTCGAGGGTGACGACCAGGGCGCCGGCGTCGATCGCCTCGGCGCGGGCGATGAAGCTGTCGACCAGCTGCTCGTCGCTGCTCCAGTACAGCTGGAACCAGCGGGGGCTGTCCTGCATCGCGGCGGCCGTCGCCTCCATGGGCGAGGAGCCCTGCGAGGAGAAGATGTACGGCAGTCCGCGCCGGGCGGCGGCCCGGCCGACCATGACGTCGGCGTCGCGACGAATGAGTCCGGCGGCGCCGATCGGGGCCACCAGGACGGGCGCGGGGAGCGTCTGCCCGAGCACCGTGGTGGAGATGTCGCGCCGGGAGGTGTTGCGGAGCATGCGCGGCACCAGTCGCCGGCGGTCGAAGGCCTCGCGGTTGGCGGCCATCGTCTGCCCCGAGCCGGCGCCTCCGTAGACGTAGGCCCAGGCCTTTTTGCCGCCGGGTCGTCGCAAGAGCGCGCGGCGGGCGGCGGCTTCGAGCTTCTCCGCGCCGGTCGGCACCGCGGGGGTGATCCCGGAGACGCCAGAGCGGTAGATGACGTTCTGGCGCGCGCGGCCGAGCGTGTTTGTGATGGGGGTCACGAAGTCTGCCGTCATAGCCGTGAGCGTACTGAGTGGCTCGTCGCGTGCGCGGAGGAGGTGCCGCCCGGCGGGTCTACTCTGCGTTTCCGTCGGGCCGGCCGGACCGGTCCGCGCTGTCGACGGGTCGACGGACCATGGCGGTCGAGGACTGGCCGGGAAGTGTCGGCACGGAGCCCACCGCCTCGAACCCGAACCGCTCGTAGAGGCGTCGGCTCGCCGGGGTGGTGGATTCGAGGAACGCCAGCGGGGTCGCGGAGTGGTCGACGACCCTCAGTCGGTGCTTCAGCAGTGCCGATCCGACGCCCTTGCCGCGGGCTCGGGGACCGGTGCCGATGTCGCGGATGTACCAGTGCGGTTCGGTGGGTCGGTAGGCCTCGATCTGGAGGGTGTGCCGGGCACCGCGGCCCAGGGGGAGCCGGCCCAGCGTCCACAGGGCCGCACCGGAGATCGCTCGCCGGGCGGTGCCCAGAGCGCCGGGGGCGGCAGGGGGCTGCCAGAGGACCGCGCCGACGACGCGGCCGTCGTCCATCGCGACGTCGACCCACTGGGGGTGTCGCCGCACCCGGCGGAGGTAGTACGAGGTGAGTTTGGTGTGCCGGGTCTCGTCCTCGGGCAGCGTGACCGACCATGCGGGGTCGTCGCGGAACGCCTCGCTGAGGATGCCGGCGATCGCGGGCGCGTCGGCGCGTGTGGCGGTTCGGACGGTGACCATGGGCGGGCTCCTGGCGGGTGCGGGTCGGGTGCGGCGTCGGGCTCTTACGTCAGGTGCGCCGTGGTCAGACAGGTGAGGTCGTCGTCGCCGGTGGCGATCGGCACTGTCGAGGACTTTCCGTCGTGCTCGACTGTGAGGGTTCCGGTGAGGTCGCGGGGGAGCCACAGGCCGACGAACCCGTTGTCGTAGGCCGTGCGGGTCTCGTCGACGACCGTCTGCCCCGCCTCGTCGGTCACGGTGATGTCGACGGGCTCGCCGGCCATCTCGCCGAGGCAGGTGGTCAGACTGTGGAAGAGACAGTCGTGGGTCTGGTCCTCGTAGGGCGCGACGGCGAGGTAGAAGTGCTCGTCCGGCATCGGCAGGGTCGCGATGGAGCCGCCGGCGGTGTCGGTGAGGACGAGCTCGGTCGGCTGGACCGAGGCGAGGAGGGTGGCGGGGCGCTCGGCGACGGGCATGGTGTCGAGGTGCTCGATCACCCCGCGGGCGTCCATATCGGCCAGCCCGTACTGGTCGAGGATCTCGACCGCCGCGACCTGGCTCGCCTCGGCCTGGTTCTGACCGCTGTGGTCTTGTCCGCCCTGGTTCTGCGCGCTCTGGTTCTGCCCGCTGGGGCTCTGGTCCGCCTGGCCCGATTGTGTGGTGCCACAGGCGGAGAGGGTGAGCCAGCTCGCGGTGAGGGCCGCGGCGAGGGCCCGGCGACGCAGTCGAGGGGTGGTGGTCATTGCTGGGCGGGCTCCTTGTCGGGTGTTACGCTGTCGGGTATCACGCCGTCGGGTGTCGCGTGGCCGGTCAGGCCTCACATCGCCGCGAGCATCTCACGCATGCGCGCGATCTCCTCCTGCTGGGTGTCGATGATCGACCGGGCCAGGGCGACGGTCGGCGGGTAGGTGCCGTCCGCCACCTCCCCCTGTGCCATGTCGATGGCGCCCTCGTGGTGGGCGATCATCTGCTCCAGGTACAGCCGCGCGGCGTCGGTGCCCTCGGCGTCGAACAACTGCTGGAGCTCGTCGGCGGAGAGCATGCCGTCCATCATCGACATGTCGTTGCCCATCACGGGCATGCCGCCGCCACCGTGGCCCCGGTGGCCGTCGCGCGGGCCGGGCGGTTGTCCCCACTGGTCGAGCCAGGTCGTCATCTGATCGATCTCGGGAGCCTGTTCGGCCTTGATCTTCTCGGCGAGGGCTGTGGTGTCGGCGGGGATGTCTGATTTGGCCAGGATGATGTCGCTCATCTCGATCGC
>NZ_JAALDN010000406.1 GCF_014144855.1 Dietzia maris
CTGACCGGTGGGGGCCTCAGTCGCGGCCCAGCAGTCGGTCGGTCTCGCGGCGCTCCCGCTTGGTGGGCCGCCCGGCTCCCCGCTCCCGCCGCGGCTGGGAGGCCAGGACCTCCTTGGGCGGCGGCGGGGGCGAGCGATCGATGTAGCAGGTCGCGGCCACCGGCGCACCGACCCGCTTGTTGATGGTCGTCACCACCTCGAGGATGCGGACCCGCCCCAGTGCGCCGGTGACCTGCACGCGGTCGCCGGGAACGACGGGCTTCGACGGCTGCACCGCCTCGCCGTTGACCTTGATGTGCCCACCGCGGCAGGCGGCCGCCGCCTTGGTCCGCGACGGGAACAACCGCACCGACCACGTCCACGCGTCCACCCGAACACTCATGGCCCGAGGATAACCGCGACGTGCCCGCAACCTGACCTGTCGGATTCCGACTCACCTGCGGGGCCCCACGGGTCAGGCAGAAGCACACAGGTCAGTCGGGATGGCTTGTCGCGAAGGGCCGGGCGGGTGAGACGGGTGCGGCTGGCCGAGGCAGGACCGTTCCGTGATTCCCCGGTTCACTCCGCGTGTCCTCGGCTCACGCGGCGGCCGGGTAGAGGACTCTCCGAATCCGCTCGGCGAGAAGGCGCGGTTGCTCGAGATCCGCCCATCGCCAGTGCAGGACCCGATAGCCGAGGGCCAGCAACTCGGCGTCGCGGTCTTTCTCGCGCGCGAGTCGGCGTCTGAGTTCGGGCCCGTCCGCACCGTCGAAGTACTTGCCGAAACCATCGCATTCCCCGATCACCCCGAACTCACGCCACAAGAAGTCCACCCGGGCGATGCGATTGCCGTGGGTGTCGAATATGTTCGCCTGGGTCTCCGGCGTGGGCAGCCCGTGATCGAGGAACGTCAGACGGCTCAGCGTCTCCGCCACGCTCTCACTCCGACTGTCGACCAGGTTCAACGCCGCCCGAGCTCTCTTGACCCCCATTCGTCCCGAGGCCTGCTGCAACGCGAGTTCCACATCCGGGTCGGTGACAAGTCCACGGTGCCCGGCGGCGTCCGCGACCGACACCGCAGCGTCCCTTCCCGTCGACAGCGCGACATCCACCAGAGTCCTCGGCGCGGTCGTCACATGCAGCCCGTCGATTCTGGTGACGTCCTCGTCGTCGAGCCTTCCCGTGTGGTGCGTGACCAGACGCGACGTACGGCTGCGGCCCTTGTCACCCGGAGCCGAGGTGGTGACCCGCCGCAGTGGCAGACCCCATCCAGGCAACCCGTGCACCAGAGCGGCAGACGAGTGGGAGAACACGGGCGAGTCCAGGGCGGCATCCGCCGCCAACACCGCCAGCAGGTGACGGGACTCCCGGGGCAGCTCCTTGGCGGTGCCCTCCACATAGAACCCGGGGCGCAGCCTGACCAGTTCTCCGGAGGCCACCGATCGGCTGAGCGACTGGCTGGAGATGCCCCGGCCGAGTAATTCGTCGGTCGTCATCACCATCTGACGGAGTTCGCTGATCTCGTGCACACGCTGATGATCACCGAGTCACCGCGCTGGACCGGGGTCCGGACGCCTGATTCCTGCTCGCCTGTGGAGGCGGCAGCGGTTGTGGATAACGGGCACCACCGCTCCCGTTGGACCCCCGCCCTGCGAGCGGCGCCTTTCGAGAGCGCGGGCGACGCATCTTGACCTGTCCGATTCCGTCTCACCTGCGGGATCCCTCGGGTCCGGCAGAATCACACAGGTCAGTCGATGGTCCCCTGGTCCCGTGGCTCTGGTTGTGCTCGGCGGCGGCGGGGAGGTGCGGGTGCGGGTGCCGGTGGGGCTGGAGAGGCAGCCGTGTCAGCGCCGGCGGTTACAGCCCCTGCCAAGCCCGCCGGGGGCCCGTGCGAGACTGGGCTCACACTTTGGAACGAGTTCCCCTGGAGGGCCCATGACCGACGCAGCCGTCAAGCTCGAGCAGATCCTCGACAGTCGCTACAGCTGCCGAGGGTTCACCTCCGAGCCGGTTCCGGAGGAGACGATCGACCGGATCTTCCGCATGGCCCAGCGCACGGCGTCGTGGTGCAACTCGCAGGCCTGGCAGGTCGAGCTGGTGACGGGGCAGGCGACGGCCGCGTTCGGCAAGCACCTCACCGACCACGTGCTCTCCAGCGACATGAGCTCGGACCTGCCCGCGCCGGAGCGGTACGACGGCGTCTACGGCGATCGCCGCCGAGCGAGCGGCTTCGGGCTCTACTCGGCGCTCGGCATCGAGCGGTCGGACAAGGACGCGCGGCTTCGTCAGATGCTGGAGAACTACCGCTTCTTCGGCGCCCCGCACGTCGCGGTGATCACCTCGGACGCGGGCCTCGGCACGTACGGCGCGGTGGACTGCGGTGGTTACGTGTCGACGTTCCTGGCAGCCGCCACGTCGCTGGGCGTCGCCACATGCGCCCAGGCAGCGATCGCTCTGTACTCGGATGCGGTCCGCGAGCACTTGCAGATCCCCGAGGACCGCCTCATCGTCTGTGGGATCGCATTCGGCTACGCCGACGCGGACCACCCCGCCAACACGTTCCGGGCCGAGCGCGCCGACCTGTCCGACGTGGTGCGCCGCCACGCCTGATCCGGGCTCGGCTGAGCCGTCGCCGCGACTGCGCCCACCCGGGCCGCAGCCGGATCAGCACGGCTGGCGTCAGTACAGCTCGCGCTTCTGATCGGGCTTGCCGGAGATGGCCTTGCGGACCTTGTTGCCGTTGTAGATCGCCACGATGGCGGCGAGGACCGCCACCACGGTGAAGAACGAGCTCGCGAACAGCGCGATCGGCAGCGACACGGCCGTCACGCCCAGAGCGATAGCGGTGGTGCGCGCATCCTTGCGGACCTGCTGCTTCTGCTGTTCGATCGAGTTCGGCTGGTAGGGCTGCATGCTCATGTAGTCAGGATTCCACATCCCGGCGAACTGCCGCGTTCTCGGTGGTGGCCACCCCGGCGGTCTCCCACTCGACCCCGCCGGAGGTGCGCGCGGCCAGGATCGGCCCGACCACGTCCAGTTCGCCCGC
>NZ_JAALDN010000407.1 GCF_014144855.1 Dietzia maris
TAGTCGACATCCATCACCCGGGCCCCGGCGGAGCGCAGTGCCCCCTCGAGACCGCCGGCCACCGAGTGGTCGACCTCGGCCGTCCACGCGGGGGTGCGGGTCACCTCCGCCACGCGACGGTCCCGCCACGCGGCGTCGACCGCCCCGGACACCGCCGCCGAGTAGGCCCGCGCCAGCCCGCCGGTGCCCAGCTTGGTGCCGCCGAACCACCGGACCACGACCGCGCACACCCCGGTGAGGCCACTTCCCCGCAACACGTCCAGCATGGGGGTGCCGGCGGTGCCGGAGGGTTCACCGTCGTCGCTTGACCGCTCGATTCGGCTGGCCCCGGGAACGTCCACGATGAAGGCACTGCAGTGGTGGCGAGCCGACGGGTGCGCCGCCCGGAGTTCGGCGATCAGGGCGCGCGCGTCCTCCTCGTCGTCGCACCGTCTCAGCACGGCCACGAACCTGGAGCGTTTCTCCTCGTACTCCCCCGTCACGTCCGGTCCGGCGGTGAGCCGGAGCACGCGGGGCGGGGACTCTGTCATGGCCCCAGTATCGCCGTCGGTCGTTGATGCGCGCAGTTCGGCCTGCGGGTGTCGTTCGCCCCTCCCCGCGGCGGCGCGTTTTCCCTACGCTGGGCGGTGTGACCTCACCGAGCCAAGCGACCCCGCCCGACACGAGCGCGACCGCCACGACCGTCCCCGCCGGCGCCGACCCGCGCGACGAGATGTTCTCCGTCTGGGCGCCCGGGGCCCGCGCGGTGGGGTTGGTGCTGGACTCCCCCGACGCCGACCCGGTCCCGATGCGCCGCGCCCCGGGCGGCTGGTGGACGTCCGGCATCCCCCGGGAGCAGGGCAGGGACTACGGGTTCGTGGTGACCGGCGACGACGACGAGGTCAGCCCGCCGCGGCCCGACCCGCGGTCGCCGCGTCAGCCGAACGGGGTCCACGGGCTGTCTCGGGTACACCGCCTCGAGGAGTCCCGCTGGACGGACCAGGCGTGGACGGGACGGCAGCTGGCCGGATCGGTGATCTACGAGATGCACGTGGGCACGTTCTCGGCCGGCGGGACGCTGACCAGCGCGATCGAGCACCTCGACGAGCTGGTCGAACTGGGCGCGGACATGGTCGAGGTGATGCCCGTCAATGCGTTCAACGGCGAGTACGGCTGGGGCTACGACGGGGTGGCGTGGTTCGCGGTGCACGAGCCGTACGGCGGGCCGGGCGCGTTCCAGGAGTTCGTCGACGTCTGTCACGCGCGGGGTCTGGGCGTGTGCCTGGACGTGGTCTACAACCACCTGGGCCCGTCGGGGAACTACCTGCCGGAGTTCGGCCCGTACCTGTCCGCCGCGGATGGTCCGTGGGGGTCGGGGCTCAACCTGGACGAGGAGCACTCGGGGGAGGTGCGGCGTTACATCATCGACAACGCGCTGCGCTGGTTCGACGAGTTCCACGTGGACGCGCTGCGGCTGGATGCGGTGCACGCGCTGCACGACGCCTCGGCCGTGCATCTGCTGGAGCAGTTGACGGTGGAGGTGGAGTCGCTGGCCACCCATCTCGGGCGGCCGCTCTCGCTCATCGCCGAGTCGGATCAGAACGATCCGCGGACGGTCACCGCGCGTGAGGGTGGCGGCCTCGGGTTGGACGGGCAGTGGGACGACGACGTGCACCACGCCGTCCACGCCGCCGTGTCGGGGGAACGGCAGGGCTACTACGCCGACTTCGGGTCGCTCGAGTCGCTGCGACAGGTGCTCACGGGTGCGTTCCTGCACGCGGAGACGTTCTCGACGTTCCGCGGGCGCGTGCACGGGCGGCCGCTGGATGTGAGCCGGGTGCCGGGGTCGCGGTTCGTGGCCTACACGCTGACGCACGACCAGGTGGGCAATCGCGCGGCCGGCGACCGGCCGTCGATGAACCTCACGCCCCAGCAGCAGCTGGCCAAGGCCGCCATCGTCCTCTGTTCGCCCTTCACGCCGATGCTGTTCCAGGGTGAGGAGTGGGGCGCGCGGACGCCGTTCTGCTTCTTCACCTCGCATCCCGAGCCGGAGCTGGCCGAGGCTGTGCGTGAGGGTCGGACCCGCGAGTTCGCGGCGATGGGCTGGGATCCGGACACGGTGGCGGACCCGCAGGATCCGGAGACGTTCCGTCGCTCGGTGCTCGACCGCACGGAGCAGGCGGCCGATGAGCACGCCGAGATTCTGCGGACCTACCGGGCGCTGATCGCCCTGCGGAAGTCCGAGCCGGAGCTCAGCGACCCGTGGCTGGGCTCGGTCCGGGTGGACTGCGGCGTGGAGGCCGACGACAACCGCTGGCTCGTGGTCCACCGCGGGGCGCTGGCGCTGGTGGTGAACCTGGGCACCGAGCCGTCGCGGGTCCCGCTGGCCGGCGAGGCGGTGTTCGCCTCGGGGGCGGTCGCCGACGACGACTCGGTGTTCTGCCAGGCGTTCGGCTTCGCGGTGCTGCGGACGCGCTGAGACGACGTCACGGTGGACGCCGCCCGCGCGTGAAATCAGGTCAGGTCAGGTACTCGTACGCCGCGGTGCCCGGCTCGAGGCGCTCACAGTCGATGCGGGAGGCGTCCATGCGCTCGAGCAGCGAGTGCAGGCCGGTGGCCGAGCCCAGCTCGATGCCCACGAGCGCGGCGCCGTACTCGCGGTTGTTGCGCTTGAGGTACTCGAACTGCGTGATGTCGTCCTCGGGCCCCAGCACCTCGTCGAGGAAGCGGCGCAGCTGGCCGGGCTCCTGCGGGAACTTCACCAGGAAGTAGTGCTTGAGTCCCTTGTGGACCAGGGAGCGTTCGATGATCTCGCTGTACCGCGAGACGTCGTTGTTGCCACCGGAGACCAGGCAGACGACGGTGGCACCCTCGTCGATCTCGAGCTGCTCCAGCGCGGTCACCGCCAGTGCCCCGGCGGGCTCCGCGATGATCCCCTCGTTCTGGTACAGCTCCAGCATCTCGGTGCACACCGCGCCCTCGTCGACGGTGAGGACCTGGATCCGCTCGGTCATCGAGGAGATGACCCCGAACGGGAACTCCCCCAGCCGTGCGACGGAGGCGCCGTCCACGAAGGTGTCGACGGTGTCGAGGGTGACCGGCTCCCCCGCCTCGAGCGCCCGGGTCAGGGATGGGGCCCCGGTGGGCTCGACGGCGATGATCTTGCAGTCCGGCGCGTACTCGGCGAGGTAGGTCGCCAGCCCACCGACCAGCCCGCCACCGCCGACGGGGACCACCACGGCATCGGGCGTCTCGTCGAGCTGGGCGAGGATCTCGGCGGCGATCGTGCCCTGTCCCGCCATGGTGTCGGGGTGGTCGAACGGCGGGACCATGGTCGCCCCGGTGCGCGCGGCGTCGGCTCGGGCGGCGGTCTGGGCGGCGTCGAAGTTCGTCCCCGTCACCACGAGCTCGACCGAGTTCCGCCCGTGGGCGAGGATCCGGTCGCGCTTCTGCTTGGGCGTGTTGGTCGGCACGTAGATCCGGCCGTTGATACCCAGCACCCGGCAGGCGAAGGCGACGCCCTGGGCGTGGTTGCCGGCGCTGGCCGTCACGACGCCGGCACTGCGCTCGTCGCTGTTCAGCTGCGCCATGAGGTTGAAGGCGCCGCGGATCTTGTACGAGCGGACGTCCTGCTGGTCCTCCCGCTTGAGCAGGATGTGCGCGCCGGTCTGCTCGCTCAGCCGCTCACTGACCTGGAGGTCGGTGCACCGGACCACGTCACCGATCCGGCGGGCGGCGGCGTCGATGTCGTCGGGGGTGACGACCTGGGTCGTGGCGGAATCGGTGACGGTCACAGCCACCAGTGTCCCACCGCGCCCACGATCACCGTCAACCCGGTCAGCCCGTGAGGCAGCCGGGGCCGAGCAGCGCCTTGAGATCGCCCATCAGCGAGGACGAGGTCTCGACCCGCAGGTGGTCATCGAGCCGCAGGACGGTCGACGAACTTCCGTTGACCAACCGCAGGTGCACGTCCGACGGTCCGGGGTGCCGCCCCAGGACCTGCTTGAGCGCGGTGACGGTCTCGATGGTGCACATCCGCGTCGGCAGCGTGAGCGCCAGCGGCGCCCCGTTGCCACCGACGACCAGGTCGGGCACCTCGAGGGTGTCGCCGAACACCGAGACGCGGTCCTCACGGATGTTGATGCGCGCCTTGACCAGCACCACCGCGTCCTCGGCGATGTCCATCGCCGCGAGACGGTACGTCTTGGGGAAGAACAGCACCTCGACACTGCCGTTGAAGTCCTCGATGGTGACGATCGCCCACGGCTCGCCGTTCTTGTTGACCCGCCGGTCGACGCCGGAGATGATCCCGCCGATCGTCACGGCGGTGCCGTGCGCGAGCTCGCCCTCGTGGATGGTGGCGATGGTGGTGTCGGTCTTGGCCTCCAGGGCGGCCTCGAGCCCGTCCAGCGGGTGCCCGGACACGTACAGACCCAGCATCTCGCGTTCCAGGGCGAGCTTCTGCTTGATGTCCCATTCCTCGTCGGGGACCCGGACGGCGAAGACGTCGCCAAAGCCCGAGTCGGCCTCGGCGTCATCTCCCCCGCCGAACAGGTCGAACTGACCCACCGCCTCGGCCTTCTTGGTGGACATCACCGATTCCACCGCGTCGGCGTGGACCAGGAACAGTCCCTTGCGCGGGTGGCCGAGAGAGTCGAAGGCGCCGGCCTTGACGAGCGACTCGGTGACCTTCTTGGTGCAGGCGGTCTGGTCGATCTTGGCCAGGTAGTCCGAGAAGTCGCCGAACTCGCCCTTCGCCTCGCGGGCCGCGACGATCGAGTCGACCACCTGGGCGCCGACGTTGCGCACCGCGCCCAGTCCGAAGCGGATGTCCGTGCCCACCGACAGGAAGTTGGTCCGCGACTCGTTGACCGACGGCGGCAGGACCTTGATGCCCATCTGGCGGCAGTTGGACAGGTACAGGGCGGCCTTGTCCTTGTCGTCGCCGACGGAGGTGAGCAGCGCGGCCATGTACTCGGCCGGGTAGTTGGCCTTGAGGTAGCCGGTCCAGAAGGAGACGAGGCCGTAGCCGGCCGCGTGCGACTTGTTGAACGCGTACGAGGCGAAGGGCTCGATGGTGCCCCACAGTGCGTCGACGGCGTCCTTGGAGAAACCGCGCTCGAACATGCCGCCGGAGAACTTCTCGTACTCGGCGGCCAGCACCTCGGCCTTCTTCTTGCCCATGGCCTTACGGAAGCCGTCGGCCTCACCGGCCGTGTATCCCGCGAGTTCGCGGGAGATGGCCATGATCTGCTCCTGGTACACGATCAGGCCGTGGGTCTCGCCGAGGATCTCCCGGAGCGGTTCCTCGAGCTCGGGGTGGATGGGCACCAGTTCCTGCTTGCCGTTCTTTCGGTCGGCGTAGTTCCAGTGCGTCCCCATGCCCATCGGCCCGGGGCGGTACAGGGCGAGGGCGGCCACGATGTCGTTGAAGCCGGTGGGCTTCATCCGCTTGAGCAGCTCGCGCATGCCGCCGGAGTCGAGCTGGAACACGCCCAGCGTGTCACCGCGGGCGAGCAGCTCGTAGGTCGCGGGGTCGTCCGTGCTCAGGACGTCGAGGTCGATCTCCTCGCCCCGGTTGAGCTTGATGTTCTCCAGGCAGTCGCCGATCACCGTGAGGTTGCGCAGGCCCAGGAAGTCCATCTTGAGCAGGCCGATGTCCTCACACGACGGGTAGTCCCAGCCGGTGATGATGGCGCCGTCCTGCGCGCGCTTCCACATGGGGATCACGTCGAGCAACGGCTCGGAGGACATGATCACCGCGCAGGCGTGCACGCCGGCCTGGCGGACCATGCCCTCGAGCCCGCGGGCCGTGTCGTAGATCCGCTTGACGTCGGGGTCCGTCTCGATGAGCTGACGGACCTCGGCGGCCTCACCGAAGCGCTCGTGCTTGGAGTCGGTGATCCCGGACAGCGGGATGTCCTTGGCCATGATCGGCGGCGGCAGTGCCTTGGTGATCCGGTCGGCGATCGCGTAGCCGGGCTGGCCGAAGTTCACGCGCGCGGCGTCCTTGATGGCGGCCTTGGTCTTGATGGTGCCGAACGTGATGACCTGGGCGATCTTGTCGGCGCCCCACTTGTCGGAGGCGTAGCGGATCATCTCGCCGCGACGGCGGTCGTCGAAGTCGATATCGATATCCGGCGCCGACGGACGCTCGGGGTTGAGGAACCTCTCGAACAGCAGCCCGTGCTCGATCGGGTCGATGTTGGTGATCTTCAGCGCGTACGCGACCAGGGCGCCGGCGGCTGAGCCTCGGCCGGGTCCGACCTTGATACCGATGGAGCGGGCGTGCTCGATGAGGTCACCGACCACCAGGAAGTAGCCGGGGTAACCCTTGCCCTTGATGACCTCGAGCTCGAACGCGGCGCGGTCGAGATACTCCTGCGGGACACCGTCCGGGAACCGCCACTCCAGACCCTTCTGGACCTCCCTGGCCAGCCAGGTGTCCTCGGTCTCGCCGTCGGGGACGGGGAACTTGGGCATCCGGTCCTTGGGGGCCCAGATGTCGTCGTACGGCTGGACGCGCTCGGCGATCCACAGGGTGTTGTCGCAGCCGCCGGGGACTTCGGTGTCCCACTGGGCGCGCATCTCGTCGGCGGACTTGAGGAAGTAGCCGTCACCGTCGAACTTGAAGCGGTTCTCGTCGGCGAGGGTCTTTCCGGTCTGCACGCAGAGCATGGCCTCGTGGTAGTGGGCCTGCTCGCGGGTGACGTAGTGGCAGTCGTTGGTCACCAACGGCGGCATCCCCAGGTCCTTGCCGAGCGTGAGGAGGTCCTCGCGGACCCTGCGCTCGATGTCGATCCCGTGGTCCATCAACTCGAGGAAAAAATTGTCCTTGCCGAAGATCGACTGCCACTTCTCCGCGGCCTCGTAGGCCTCCTTCCTGTGGCCCAGGCGCAGCCGCGTCTGGATCTCACCGGAGGGGCAGCCGGAGGTGGCGATGATCCCCTCGGAGTGCTCGGCGAGGATCTCGGCGTCCATGCGCGCCCACTTGCCCAGCTGCCCCTCGTAGGACGCCAGCGAGGACAGGCGGAAGAGGTTGCGCAGGCCGGTGGCGTTCTCGGCGACCATCGTCATGTGGGTGTACGCGCCGGAGCCCGCGACGTCGTCGCTCTTCTGGTTCTTCTCGCCCCACAGCACGCGCTTCTTGTTGAACCGCGACTCGGGGGCGACGTACGCCTCGATCCCGATGATCGGCTTGATGCCGGTCTTGACGGCCTGCTTGTAGAAGTCCGACGAGCCGTACATATTGCCGTGGTCGGTCATCCCGACCGCCGGCATGCCGAGCCGGGAGGCCTCCGCGAACAGCGGGTCGATCTGCGCCATCCCGTCGAGCATCGAGAACTCGGTGTGATTGTGCAGATGCACGAACTGGGATCCGCCCACGCAGCATTCCTCCTACGACTCGTCCGGCCCAGTGTAGGTCGGATCCCCGACAGTCCTCGAAACCCCAGCGCGGGCCGAGCGTGGCTGCCTGCCGGCCAGCGTGAATGCGATCACCGCGACCCAGATGAGCGCGAACCCGACCCACTGCACGGCGTCGAGCCGCTCGCCCACGACGAGCAGTCCCCAGGCCATCTGCAGCACCGGGACGATGTACTGCAGCATGCCCACGGTCGCCAGCGGGATGCGCTGCGCGGCCACGGCGAACAGCAGCAGCGGCACCACGGTGACGAGCCCGGCGGTGGCCAGCAACACCGAATGCCCGGCGCCGTCGGTGGTGAACGTGCCCGCGCCGGTCGCACCCAGCCACAGCAGCAGGGCCAGCGCGAACGGGGCGATCACCAGCACCTCGCCCGTCATCCCGATCACCGGGTCAACGCGCAGCTTCTTCTTGAGCACGCCGTACATGCCGAAGCTCATCGCGAGGATCACCGAGAGGTACGGGAAATGGCCGTATCCGGCGGTGAGGACCCCGACGGCGACGACGGCGAGGGCCACCGCGAGCCACTGTGGGCGATTGAGTCGTTCGCGGAACAACAGGACGCCCAGCAGGACACTGACCAGCGGGTTGATCGTGTACCCGAGGGCGGCCTCGGTGACGCGTTCGGAGTTCACCGCGTACACGTACACGCCCCAGTTGGCGGTGATGAAGACGGCGGCCCCGCCGACCCGGGTCCACGAGACGCGGTCGATGGCCCACAGGTCGCGCCAGCGCCGCAGCACTGTGAGCACGACGGCCATGACGACGAGCGACCACACGATCCGGTGGCCGACGATCTCGACGGCGC
This sequence comes from Dietzia maris, assembly GCF_014144855.1. GTDB lineage: Bacteria > Actinomycetota > Actinomycetes > Mycobacteriales > Mycobacteriaceae > Dietzia > Dietzia kunjamensis. Next base: position 8,211 of record NZ_JAALDN010000407.1, read on the forward strand.
CGGCGGGCTCGAGCAGCGGGAAGAACGCGGGGAAGAACCCCCAGAGGGTGTACGCGGCGATGCCGGCGACCATCCCGCCGGCCACCGACTTCTCGCTGTTGCTCACCCGCCGGCTCGGCCCCTCGCTGCTCACCGGCGCAACCCTAGCCAGGCCCCGGATCGGCCCCGCATGTCGAGCCCTTTCGGGGGTGGGTGCCGTCGGTGGGCGCGCGGGGCTCAGGCGGCCGGGACCGGGCCGTCATCCGGCAGCGGGAAGGCCGCGTCGACCTGCTGCGGCTGCAGCGGCCGGACGGCGAAGCGTTCCCATACCGCGTCCGGCGG
>NZ_JAALDN010000408.1 GCF_014144855.1 Dietzia maris
CCGATCTGCTCGACCTCCACCGGGTACAGCGACGCCAACAGCGCCGCGTCGTCCAGGCCCAGCTCGGCGTCGGTCACCCCCACCACGTCGGGCGGGAACAGGTCGTCGATCACCGTTCGTCCTCCAGGTAGGGACCGGTGTCGGCGGGCCGGGCGATCCTCGGCATCCCACCGTCGCCGCGGACCCACCGCACCTGCGGACCGTCCGGCGCCGGGAGGATCTGACGGGTGAGCGGGTCGGGCCGCCCACGCCCGTTCCACTCCCTCGGGTATCCCAGTGAGACCTCCTCGAAGCGCACGCCGTCGTGGACCGTGGTCCGCGGGATGTGCAGGTGACCGTAGACGCACGCGATGGCGCGGTACCGGCGGTGCCAGTCGGCGGTCTGATCGGTCCCGCACCACAGCGCGAAGTCCGGGTGCCGCAGGACCCGGGTGGGGTCCCGCAGCAGCGGCCAGTGGTTGACGAGCACCGTCGGGTGCGCGGGATCGAGGCGGGCCAGCCGCGTCGTGGTGCCCACGAGACGGTCCCGGCACCAGGCGACCGCGTCACCGTAGGGGGCGGGGTCGATGAGGAACTCGTCCGAGGCCACGACGCGACGCTCCCGTGCACCGGCCAGGGCCTCCGCCCGCGGCTGCCCCGCCACCAGCGTCCAGCTGTAGTCGTAGAACAGGAACATCGGTACCACCCACGCGGGCCCGCCCGGTCCGGTCCACAGGGGATACTGGTCCTCCGGGGTGTCGACCCCGATGGCCCGGCACGCCTCCACCAGCCGGTCGTACTTGGTGGTGGACGTGATCCCCTCGTCGTCGCGGCCGATCCACAACTCGTGGTTGCCGGGCGCCCAGATCACCCGTTCGAAACGCGCCGCCAGTCGCTCGAGCGCGTCCACGACGTGGTCGACCTTCTCCGCCACGTCACCGGCCACGATGAGCCAGTCCCCCGGGTGCGCGGGGTGGATCTCGTCCACGACGTCCGCGTTGCCCCGGTGTCCCACGTGCAGGTCGGACACCGCGCGCAGGGTCGGTTGCACGCCCGTCGCCCCGGCGGTCATCCGTCCACCTCCTGCAGGGCCCGTGCGCCCGGCGTCTGCGCTCCCAGCACCATCCACCGGTCGCCGCGCACCCGGGCCACCACGGCGATCAGTCGGAGACCGACGAACACCCCCATCCCGACCCAGATCCCCGGCAGCCCCCACCCGAGGTACCGGGTGACGAGCAGCACGGGCAGGAAACCCAGCAGCGCCGCGACCACGGTGCTGGTGCGCAAGTACGCCGCGTCACCGGCGCCCAGCAGCACGCCGTCGAGACCGAACACCACCGCGGCCGGGATCACCACCACCGCCATCCCGATCAGGGCGACGACCAGGCGATCGGCCACCCCGGGATCCCCGGACAGCAGCGATGCCAGGGGAGCTCTGAACACGACCGTCAGCAGGGCGAGGGCAGCACCCAGACCCAGTGACCACACGACCACGGCACGTGCCAGCGCCCGGCAGTGGGCGGCGAGTCCCGCGCCGAGCGCGGCGCCGACCAGCGACTGGGCCGCGATCGCGACCGAGTCCAACACGAGCGAGTACAGCGCCCACAATTGCTGTGCGAGGTGGTGCGCCGCGAGCGAGTCGACCCCGGCGGCTGCTGCCGCGGTGGTGGCGACGGCGAAGGTGATCTGGAACGACGCGGTGCGGATGATCAGGTCCACGCCCATGCGGAGCTGGCTGACGATCACGGCACGCCGTGGCCGCAGCGACCCCGGGCGCTCGAGGACGAGCGCGACGAGGAAACCGGCGGCCATGAGCAGTTGTCCCGCGAGATTCGCCCACGCACTCCCGACCAACCCCAGCGCCGGGGCCGGCCCCAGACCAGGGACCAACACCACGCACCCGGCGGTCGACACGCCGATGCCCACGCCGACGAGCACGAGTGGGGTGCGCAGGCGCTGGACGCCCCTCATCCACCCGTGGCCGGCTGACGCCACGAGGATGCACGGGATGCCCCACACGGCCACCCCGAGCCATTCGGCCGCGCCGGCGGCCACGTCCGGGTCCGCGGCGAGTACCCGGGTGATCGGCCCCCGCAACGCCAGTACGACGGCCACCACCAGCGCGCCGACGGCGACGGCGATCCACGTCGCCTGCACCCCCTCGGCCACGGCGTCGCCGCGGCGGCCCGCCCCGTGCAACCGTGCCGATCGGGCGGTGGTCCCGTAGGACAGGAAGTTCATCTGGGTACCCAGCACCAGGAGGACGAGGGCTCCCACGCCGAGCGCGGCCAGGTCCTCCGGTCCCTGGCGTCCGACGATGATCCCGTCGACCAGGAGATAGACGGGCTCGGCGGACAGCACCGGCAGGACCGGCAGG